>DATNDF010000323.1 GCA_035607015.1 Candidatus Angelobacter sp.
GAACGTGGATCTTGCTCTTTGCGACACCCTTCTCCGCCACCGTCTGCAGGACTTTATCGCGGCTGCGGCGCAGTTCAGCGAGATAAAGCTTCCGCTGTTCGTCACCAAGTTCACAGTCCCGTCTTTCTTCTATGCGGTCGGGCAAATCTTGCGCGACCTGCCGCTTGAGGCGTCGCAACAGAAGCGGGCGAAGTTTTGCGGCCAGCTTGCGCCGCGCTATCCTCTGTGACCAGGCAGCATCTTCGCCACCCTTGGATTCGTAGGTCTCGTTAAAGTGATTCTGTGACCCGAGGTAACCGGGTTGGACGAAGTCCACAATGCTCCAGAGATCGAGCAATCGGTTTTCAAGCGGCGTTCCGGTCAGGGCGAGGCGCTGGTCGGCGCGGAGTTGCTTTACCGACTGGGTCACTTGTGCGGACGGATTCTTGATGAACTGCGCCTCGTCGAGGATGATGACGCGGAACTCGAATTTCTGGAGTGCCTCGAGGTCACGCCGCAACAGGGCGTAGTTCGTGACGATCAGATCGTGCTGGGGAATTTGTTTTCGCAAATTGTGCCGCGCCGCGCCACTTTCCAGCACCAGCACTTTCAAATGAGGCGTGAATCGCTCCGCTTCCCTGCGCCAGTTGTGCAACACGGACGCCGGGCAGATCACCAGGGCAGGCTTCGGACGCTTTTTATTCTGATTCTGGAGCCACGAAAGCCAGGCGAGTGTTTGCAGTGTTTTGCCAAGCCCCATGTCGTCCGCGAGAATGCCCCCCAATCTGAGGCGGGTAAGGTGGCAAAGAAAATTGAAGCCGTCTTTTTGATATGGCCTCAATTCGGCTTTGACCTGATCCGGCAGCGGTGTGGGCGCCACTCCATCGAATTCCGCGATCCGCTGGCGAAGTTTCTTCGCCTGCGAGTCGCCAAAGCGCTGCAGCGACGCCTCGTCGAGTTGGGCGGCGTGAAGCATCGCGACCTTTTGCGGCGTGTTGCTCAAACCATCAACGCCGAGGTCGGCCATCGTTTCGTGGGCGGCCTGGACGGCGCCCGCATCCAGTTGTATCCAGCCGCTGTCCGGCAGTTTTACGAAGCGCCCCGTGGCCGTTTGCAGCCGTTGGAGATCGGCCGGGGTCAGCTTCATTCCTTCCTGTTCCCACTCGGCGGAAACCGAGAGCCAGTCTATGCCGCTGCCCTGGACAATCAGTTTGGGACGCAGTTGCCGCTGCGAAAGGAACAATCGCTGAAAAGCGGGGTTGCCGAGATATTCGGCAGCTGGCCGGTCCGGCCAGGCCGCCGCCAGAACGTTGAGAAAATTTTCGTTCGCGTCGCCGACCCACAGTCCGGCCTCCGGAGTGAACCAGTCGAGTCGCCGCAACCACTGGGTCGCGGGGTCGAGCCGGGGGTCGTCAAGGATTTCCGGCTTTTCAACCTGGCGGCTGCCCGGGCTGGTGGACTGCCACTCGTGTCCGTTCCACTGCCAGACGCTCCGATCGCGTTCACTCATGGCGAGCAGGCGGAGGCGGATCGTGTCGTCATTCAATTCGAGGATGAATTGTGGAGTCGCGGTGTGAGCCACGCAAAGCTCCTCCCAACCCGCTCCATTCCTCGATCCGAATTTGCGCAGGTGCGTAAGCAGCCGATGGCTCAACTTCCTGACGGGCAAAGGCGGGCTTTGCGCCCATCGGCTCAGCAAATCCTGTGGTGGCGGATCCCTTAAAACATAAAGTGTATGGCCGAGCAGCGCCAGAGCCGGCGACCCCGCAAAAAACTGCGCCTGATCGAGCGAGTGATGTGTTCCGTCGGGAAGCGTGAGCCGATGTGTGAACACGAGCTCAGATCCGGCCGGCGCCAGGGCCAGGTGAGGTGTCAACTCGGCCAGCTGGCCATGAAACGATAGTTTGGCGCCATCAGTGTTCAGTTCCAGGCGCGACTGGTGACCCCAACGCGCCAGCCACTGCAGCAACTCGGCGCCGGTCAACACCAGCGGCTCGCCGTTCACCCTTCGTCCGCTATAGATTTCAGCCAGCCATTGTATGAATTGCCAGTCTTCAGGCGGAAAAAGCTCCTGCTCGTGGGTGGCGCGGGTTGTAAGTTCGATGATTTCTCCCAGCGATCGGGTTTTCTCGCCGGTGCGCGGCCGGGACAGGATGAATCCCACGCCCAATCCCCGCAAACCGGGCCGACGTTCGAGTGGGATGACTTCACACTGGACGCGCAACCCCGCGCGTGGGGCGTCGAGGTGCGCTGGTGTCGGCGGTAACATCCAGCTCTCCAATTGCTGGACGAACTTCTGTTCCTGCTCCGCCTGCTCGATTTCCGCGAAGCGCTCGAGATTGGCGTGCGGCAGCAACTCGGTCGGCAGCGGACGATTGGAGCGCAGAAAGAGCAGCGCCGTTTCTTCAAGCCGCGCCGTGCCCTGCGCGGCCATCAGACGGGGCCACCAGTCCTCGCCCGCGAAATCCTTCCGCGAGAGGGACAGACCCTCGAAATAATCCTCCAACAGCAGCCAGGCGCGTTGAGGGTCCGCGCAATGGGCGAAGTTTTGCAGCCGCTCGGCGCGTCCGGCGACGGCGGCCTTGGAATCGGCCAGCTCCCGCCGCAGATCGGCAAACGCGCCGTAGGTCTTTTCCAGCACGATGTTGTTGGCATCGTACTTTGCAGTGGAAATCGAACGCGGAGGATGTCCGTTTTTGCGTGAAACTCGTGCCATGTGCAAAACTGCCCGACTAGGGACTGTTATCTCGACATAGAATGGGCATTGGGGTCAATCAGAAACAGGAGGGAATCGAAGGACATCGCAGGAAGTCCGGCGGGGGATCACCACAAAGTTCGCCCGAATGGTTTGCCCGTTTGCGGGGCAATTTTAGACTTTCCCGATCCATTTGCGGTCTTCCCAGACCGCTTTCAAAGAGGTCAGGTTGCGACGGTCAAAAATGTTTCCGGCCATGGCGCCCAGCCGGCCTTTCTTCAGGTTTTTCCAGGCATCGCTGGCGCTGATGGCAACGAATTGCAAGACGCTCGGGTCGCGGTAGCAATCAATCATGCATCGCGTGCAACCGTCACGAATCAGTTTCGATTCATCCCATTCGTACACATTGCACATCGGCGTTTCCCAGAAATGACAGCGGTACAGGTTCAGGTTCCAGTCCAGATAGAAGTATTTGTGGCCGCCCAGACAGCCGAATTTCTCGGGTTCTTTGCGGAGATGCCGCTGCATCTCCTCCAGTGACTCGGTGGGGTTCACGACCGGATAACCGCTCCGCTTTTTCATCTGCTTGATTTTCTCGAACACCTGGATGAGTTCTCCGGTTTGATAGCTGACGAGCTTCGAGTCGCTAAAACTGAGGTAGCTGGAAGCCAGCGACGTCAGTGGATAGCTGAACGTGCAACTCTTGAAGCCCAGCTCGGTCAAAAAAGCCGGCAATCTGTCGTAGTCGTCTATCAGTTTGCTGGCGGTCACACTGGCCGTGGTTTGAACCCCCAGTTCATCAAAGACTGCATTCGCGCGCTGGATTTTCCGGCAAACATCCGGCAGCCCCCGATTCTTCTCGTGCTTCGCGACATCGTGCGAATCAATGGACATGATGACGCTGCTGAGGCCGTCGTTCGCGAGCGCCCGCATGTTTTCGTCCGTCCAAAGCGAGCCATTGGTGCAGATCATCGGGTGGATCCCGTGTCCGGCTGCGTAACGAACCATCGCCCGGATTTCCCTGTGCACGAGCGGTTCGCCGCCAACAAAAAGCAGATAACCGATGTGGTTCCTGGCCGCGATGTCGATGACATCGCATGCCTCCTTCAGCGTGACGCTTCGACGCTGTTTCGGATCGAACCGGTCCACCGCAAACCCGCAGAAATCGCACTTCGCGTTGCAGATGTTCGTGATGGCGAACTGGAGATAGCCCGGCCCGCCGTGATTGAGCACCTCTCGCATCAGTTTGAATACGCCCTTCCTCGGCCTGGCGACAGGCTGGGAAAAATCCGCGGCGGGGCGCGATGTTTCGGCGGCCGGAGGGTTGGCAGTCAGTGCGGCGATGCTCATTCGATAATCACCAGCATACTGCGGGCAAAACCTCGCGCGTGGCAATCATTTCTTTTCGTAGTTGGAGAACCGCCGCGCGTTTTGCCTGCCCGCCGCGGCAGCCGGCGCCGCGGGCCGAAAGAATCCTTGTCCCTTCATCTTCCTTCAGGTTCCCTTCTGGGTTGTCACCGATGAATACAGGTCTTCCTTGTTTCGTGCTGGTCGGGTGCGCGGCTTTTGTGGCTGTGATCTCGTCCGGACGCGCGGCCGACCAGCCGCAGTGGGGCCGGGCGTGGTCGCGCAACATGGTGTCTGACGAAAAGGGTCTGCCCGATTCGTTCGATCCGAAGACAGGGCTCAACATCAAATGGGTTGCCCGGCTCGGAACGGAAAGTTATTCCACACCCGTCGTATCGGGCGGCCATGTTTACATCGGCACCAACAACGGCGAACCGCGCGACCCTGGGCATCAAGGTGATCGCGGAGTGTTGATGTGCTTTGATGAAGCGACCGGAAAACTTCTCTGGCAGTTGGTCGTGCCAAAGCGCGAAGAAGACCCTTACTTCGACTGGCCAAAAACAGGCATGTCTTCCCCGGTCTCGGTCGAAGGGGATCGCGTCTACCTGACTGACAATCGCGGCGAAGTGGTTTGCCTTGACGCGGGCGGGTTGATGAACGGCAACGACGGACCGTTCATTGACGAGGGCGCGCACATGACCCCGCCCAAAAACTCCGGTTTGCCTCCCAAACCCGTTCCTGGCGCGCAGATATTCCCCGAGCGATTGCGCCCGGTGGACGGCGCGACCGTGCTCAAGCCGGGGCCGCTCGACGCCGACATCATCTGGCTTTTCGACCTGGTTTCCGAGGCGGGCATCTGGCCCCACGACGGCGCGCACAGCTCGGTTCTGATCCACGGAGACCTTCTTTATCTCAATACGGCGACCGGTGTGGACAACACGCACAAACGCATTCGCGCGCCGGATGCGCCCAGCCTCGTCGCGCTCGATAAAAAAACGGGTCGGCTTGTGGCGCGCGACGACGAACACATCGCCCCGGATATTTTCCACTGCACCTGGTCGTCGCCGTCGTTGGGAACGGTCAATGGGAGGGAATTGATTTTTTTCGCCGGAGGCAACGGGGTGGTTTACGCATTTGAAGCGCTTGGGAGGACAAACCCTGACTTGCCGGTCACAAAGCTGAAAAAGGTCTGGCGGTTTGACTTCGATCCGACGAGACCGCCACGCGACATCCACCAGTACCTGAGCAACCGCCGCGAAGGGCCGAGTAATATTTACGGCATGCCCGTCTTTTACCGAAACCGCATTTATGTGGCCGGGGGTGGCGACGTATTCTGGGGCAAGAACGAGGCATGGCTGAAATGTATTGACGCGACAAAGACCGGCGACATCACGACCAACGGCCTGGTCTGGTCGTATCCATTGCAAAAGCATGTCATGTCCACGCCGGCGATTTACAATGGTCTTGTGTTTATCGCCGACTGCGGGCGCGCGTTTCACTGTTTGGATGCCGGGACAGGCAAACCGTATTGGACCGCGGAGATCAAAGGAGAGGCATGGGCTTCGCCAATGGTTGCCGATGGGAAGGTCTATCTCGGCACGCGCAGCGGAAGTTTTTATGTCTTCGCAGCGGAGAAGCAAAAAAAGCTTTTGAATTCAATCGAGCTGGGCGATCCGATCAGCGCCACTGTTACCGCGGCCAACGGGGTGCTTTACATCGCGACGATGAGCAATCTTTACGCGGTCCAGAACGGAACGCACACGGATGCGGTCGGCAATTAACCCCCATGTCTGGAGGCTCGTGCCAGAAGACGGATTGTTTATGAAAAACAGACCCTTCTTTGATTTACCGGATCGGCTGCGAATGGCCGCGTGCGGATTGTTCGCGACCATTTCACTTCTCGTGGCGCCCGCGTGCGCCGCCGCAGCGGCAGGCAACAGTTCCTATTCGAAGTGGCCGAACGGACCGCCGTCGGACGCCGGCTTCTTCCCGATTGCCGTATGGTTGCAAGCTCCCGCCAACGCGGAGCGCTATCGCAAGGCCGGCTTCAACACCTACGTCGGTTTGTGGAAGGGGCCGACCGGGGAGCAGCTGGCCGCGCTGAAGAAGGCCGGGATGCGTTTGATCTGCGAGCAGAACGAGGTCGCGCTTCACCGCCTCGACGATCCGACGATCATCGGCTGGATGCACGGAGACGAGCCGGACAACGCGCAATCCCTCGGCAACGGCAAAGGATACGGCCCGCCGATTCCGCCGGAGAAGATCGTCGCCGGCTACAAACGAATCAAAGCTGCCGATCCCTCGCGACCAATGATGCTGAACCTTGGGCAGGGCGTGGCGTTCGACAACTACATCGGGCGCGGTGTCCGGCGTAATCATCCCGGGGATTACCCTGAGTATCTGAAGGGATGCGACATCGCTTCATTCGACATTTATCCCGTCAATCACGACAGCAAGGAGGTTGCCGGCAAACTCTGGTTTGTAGCTCAGGGCGTCGAGCGGCTGGCGAAATGGAGTGGCGGTGAAAAGATCATCTGGAATTGTCTCGAATGCACCCGCATCGGCGAACTGGACAAAAAGCCGACACCCCACCAGGTGCGGTGCGAGGCGTGGATGTCCCTCATCCATGGCTCGCGCGGGTTGATCTACTTCGTTCACCAGTTCAAACCGGCGTTTCATGAGGCCGCGTTGCTGGACGATCCGGAAATGCTCGCCGCCGTCACCGCGCTGAACAATCAAATCACCGGACTCGCGCCGGTGCTGAACAGTCGCACAATTCACGACGCTGTCACCGTGCGGTCCGAAAGTACGGACGTGCCGGTTGCCACCATGGCGAAGCAATACAAGGGAGCGACCTACTTGTTCGCTGTCGCGATGCGCGACGGTGAAACGACGGCGACGTTCAAACTCAGCGGCGTCGATGGCGCGCGAACCGTCGAGGTCATCGACGAGAATCGAAAGCTTGCCGTGACCGACGGGTCGTTCAACGACCGCTTTGGGCCGTGGGACGCGCACCTCTACCGGCTGCCGGCCAGGTAGCGGATCGAACTGCGCCTTTCCATCGGCGGACTCCGGTGTATCCTTACACCATCCACATGAGTTGCTTTCCAAAACCCTCGTAAAGCCCGGACGGGAAACGGTCCGGTGACATGATCCGACGCGATTACATCCTGCGGATGATCGAGGAGCTGGCGGAGGCGCTGGCGCGAATCCGTTCGCTCAAACAAGGCCGGCGCTGGGCCGAAGCGGGTGACGAACTGGACACGGAATTCAAAAAGCTCATCGGCCACGGCGCGCAGGAGGTCGCGCGGCTCTCGGAAACCGACCTGCTCGCGCGCCTCATGCAGGGCGGCCCGACGCATCTGGTCCGCGACAAAACGCTCATGCTCACGACACTGCTCACCGAGGCCGGCGACGTGGCGGCCGCCGAAGAGCGGATGGAAGAAAGCCGTGAGTGTTATCTTAAAGCGTTGCACCTGTTGCTCGACGTTCTGGCGCGACATGAGGCTTTTGAATGTCCCGGGTTTGTGCCCAAAGTGGAAATGCTCGTCGCGGCGTTGCGGTCAGCGCCGCTGCCCGTCCGGAGCGCCGCGATGCTGATGCAACATTACGAACGCACCGGCGAATTCGCCAAGGCCGAGGATGCTCTTTTCGCCATGCTCGACGCCGAGCCGGACAACCATGCCATCGTAGAATTCGGCATCACGTTCTACCAACGCCTGCTGGCGCAAAGCGACGCGACGTTGGCCGCCGCCAATCTGCCTCGCGCAGAAGTGGAGGAAGGGTTGAAACAACTTCAGGCCCGTGCTGAAGCCTGAACGGCTGCAAGCCCGACAGATGACAGGCCGAGAATGAATGTGCCATGAATGACGCCGCCGGCTTTGTGGCAATCCTTCGTGAAGCGGCGCATCTCGTCTGCGACGCAAAATACATTTTGACATACAATACGACACAACGTAGTCTGTTGTCGGATGAGCATAAAGATTTCAATAAATGCACCTGGCTTGGCGATTCAAGCTCACATCAAAGACGAGGCATTGCCCGAACTGCTTAAGCTAACTCAAGAATACCGCGAAGAAAGCAGCCCATTCGGCGAGTCACCATCCGGTGCAGTTAAATCACCGCCGGCCAATGCGTCTGGAGCGGCGAGTGATGATGTCGTGAGAAGCCTGCTAAAATCTCACGGGGCGGCCGAGTTGCTGAGTCTCGTAAAATGGGAAAGCTTCCCAGATAAAATCCTGCTGCTGGGAGCTTGGCATGAATCGCAGGGCGGCGGCACACCTTGGAGAAGCGCCGACATGGAAGAATTGTTCAAGCAGGCGAAAGAAAAGCCGCCTGCCAATTTTCCGCGCGACATTAAGCAGGCTATCAAATCCGCTTGGGTTCATCCGGTTACGCCTCGCACTTACACGATCACCGGAACAGGTTGGCGGAGAATAGGTGAAGCACTGCAGCGACTTCAAAATGGTTGATTATGGACGAGAGCATCCTGCGCTATGCATCACCTGATGAAGTTGTCCGGCTTGCCAAAGAGGCCGGCATGACAACGGGGCAAATTGTCAGGATTGTGAGCGGTTGCCTACCTTATCGGGAGGCTCTGAAAGTAGCGCATGACTATGCGCCGCTGTTGGAAATCTCGGTTTCCGAGTTTATGGAGCTGCGGAAGAACGAATGAAAGCGGGTCAAATCGCCTTGAGCCGAGTGATCAGCGTCTCACTGTAACCGTCCCGGCGCAACGCGGCGTAGTCAATTTTACCCTTCTCTCGTAAGAGCTTTTCCTTAACTGCCTTGAGCAGACGATCCCCCGCTTCCAAGCTTGCCTTGGAGTAGCTCTTCTTTTTCGGTGCGGATGCTGTCGTGCTCATCGTGGCGTTACATTACGCAATTTTGGCACAACCTTCAATCCCCAAGTTTTGGCGAAAAAACTCAAGCTGTCGCCGCTTTCGCCGCCGCCAAGTCGGTTCGCCGTTGCGCCATGCTCTTGAAGAATTCGTAGCCTTCGCGCAGGCGGCGGACGCAAACATCCTTATCCTCCAGCATCGTCTTGATGATGCGGAGAATCGGTTTCGGGCGCAGGTAATAGCGATGGTAGAAGCGTTCGACACTCTCGAAGATTTCGTCTTTGCTCAGGCCGGGATATTCCAATGAGCTTTGCTGGAAGCCGTCGCCTTCCACGAGGTCGGTCTTGTCTTTCTTCACGAACCAGCCGTTGAGTCTGGCTTGCTCGTAGAGTTCCGTGCCGGGATACGGCGCGGCGAGGGAAACTTGCAAGCTGAACACATCGAGTTCCTGTGCGAAGCGAATCGTTTGCTCGATGGTTTCCTTGGTCTCGACGGGCAGGCCGAGGATGAACGTGCCGTGAATCACCACGCCGGCTTTGTGGCAATCCTTCGTGAAGCGGCGCATCTCGTCGGTGGTCACGCCTTTCTTGATGCGCGTGAGGGTTTCATCGTTGCCGCTTTCGTAGCCGACGAGAAACAGCCGCAGACCGTTGTCTTTGAAACTTTTGATCGTGTCGTAATCGAGGTTCGCGCGACTGTTGCAACTCCAGTGAACACCAAGCGGGCCGAGCTTTTTTGCGATCTCGCGGGCGCGCGGAAGGTTCGCGGTGAAGGTGTCGTCGTCGAAGAAAAATTCGCGCACCTGCGGGAACAGCTTCTTCATGTAGGCCATCTCGTCGGCGACGTTTTGCGGCGAGCGGACGCGGTATTTGTGTCCGCCGATGGTCTGCGGCCAGAGGCAGAAGCTGCATTGCGCCGGGCAACCGCGGCCCGTGTAGAGGCTCACGTAGGGATGCAGCAGGTAGCCGATGAAATATTTCTCGATCTGGAGGTCGCGCTTGTAAACGTCGGCCACCCACGGGAGCGCGTCCATGTTCGGAATCATTTCGCGCTCGGGGTTGTGTTTGATTTTGCCATCCTTGTCCTTGTAGGAAAGGCCGGCGATGGTCGCGAGGTCGCGGCCTTCGGCGACTTCGGCGCAGGTGTAATCGAATTCCTTGCGGCCGACCCAGTCAATCGCGGGCGACGCCTTGAGCGTCTCGGTGGGCAAAACCATCGTGTGCGCGCCGATAAAACCGATCTTCGTGTCCGGTTTCTGCGCCTTGATGGCTTCGGCAACCTTGCAATCGTTCTTCAGCGATGGAGTGCTGGTGTTGATGATGACGTGATCGAAATCCTTCGCGATGGCGAGGCACTTCGCGAGGTCCACGTCGTGCGGCGGGCAATCGAGCAGGCGCGAGTTCGGCGTGAGCGCGGCGGGTTGCGCGAGCCAGGTCGGATACCAATAGCTGGTGACCTCGCGCCGCGCCTGATAGCGCGCGCCGGCGCCGCCGTCGAAGCCGTCGAAGCTGGGGGGGGACAAATAAAGTGTCTTGCTCATGGCTCAGCGCAAATTCAAAAAATAATTCTTCAAAGCGACGGCGGAAATGGCGAAAGAAACCAAAACCAGAAAGGCATAAACGAGGAAAAAGCCCCCGCTCGAAAAATCCTCCCTCGCCGGCTTGTGCTCTTTCCAATCAGCATAGAAAACAGGAGCGAGAGCAATCATGTTCATCCCAAAGCCAAAGGCCTGCAACGCACCGCGAAGATTAACTGATACGTGCAAGAGCAATGGTGCCAACGTCGCGACCGCTCCCACCAGCGCCGCCACTAATCCCGCCCTTTTCGATCCTAAGAGCTTTTTTACCCCAGTAATCACAGCTATTTCTTTCCGAGCTTCGCCAGCAAATCGTCGCGCTGCGATGTATCGCCACTGCCGCAGCCGTCGTTGGTTGCTGTGCCGGCCGATGCGCGCATCTGTTGAACGTAGAATTCCGTATCGGCGCCTTCGCGGGTGAGGCCGGCTGTCTCCAGCGCAGCCCTGGCCGGGGCCAGATGACCTTTGCCGATGGACGTGCCGTTGAAAACGGTTTTGACCAGTTCGGGGCCGCCGACGTACGGCTTCGGACGCGGCCCGAAGTTGTGTTTGAAATTCTTCCAGTTATCCGCGGCGTTGGCGTGCAGCGCGCCTGAAGGTTCAAAGCCCGAGTGCATCATGCAATTCTCGCAGCGCGGATCCCGACCGCAGCCCTTTTCATCGACGCCGTACCTGGTCCAGTCCACCTTCGCGAGCATTTCCTGGTAACCGTCATAGTGGCCGTCGGTCATGACATAACACGGCGCTTTCCAGCCGCGAATATTGTAGGTGGGGATCGCCCAGGCGCTGCAGGGCAATTCCCGCTTGCCAGCCAGGAACTCCAGATAGCCGGGTGTGCCGAAAATCGTGAACCGTTTACCCCAGTCCAGAACCTTCGCGAACTTCTGGCGCGTCATTTCGCGCGTCAGGAAGAAGTCCTTCGGGTCTTTGCCCAGGCGCTTGACCATGTCCTTCTTCGCGGCGTCGTAATCGTAGCCGGGCGAAATCGTGTGGCCGTCGCAGCCGAGCCACGAGAAGAATTTGAACATCGCCTCGATCTCATGCTCGTTCGTCTCCCGATAAACCGTCGTGTTGGTCGCGACCTGGTAGCCGAGAATCTTGGCCATTTTGATCGCCTCGACGCATTCCTTGAAAACGCCTTCGCGCTCGACGATAAGGTCGTGGGTGTATTCGAGGCCATCAATGTGGACGTTCCAGTACATCCATTTGCTCGGTCGAATGACGGCTTTTTCCCGGGCCGCCGCATCCGATTTGCGAATCGCCTCGGCGTCCTTTTCGGAGATCAGCTTTTCACCGAGCAGCTTGTTCAGCTTCGGCTCAAGGTCCCGCGAGTAGATCGCCGCAAGGTAATCCTTCATTTTCTTCCGCATGAACATGCCGTTCGTGCAGACGTAAACGATGCGGCCTTGCGCGAGAATCCCGTTCACCAGCTCCTCGATCTTCGGGTAGATCAGGGGCTCGCCGCCGCAGATGCTGACCATCGGCGCGTCGCACTCGGTGGCGGCCTGAAGGCATTTTTCCAGCGGCACCATGTCCTTGAGTGACGTGGAGTATTCGCGAATGCGGCCGCAACCGGTGCAAGTCAGATTGCAGGTGTGCAGCGGCTCGAGTTGCAAAACCATCGCAAACTTAGGGGTTTTGCGCAGTTTGTGTTTGATGATGTGGCCGGCGATTTTCGCCGACAGCGCCAGGGGGAATCGCATAGGGATTAGCGAGATTTTGCGAGAAGTTCGCCGGTGGCAACGGGGTCCGTCCCCGGCGTCGGAGCTTTGGGCGGGTCGGTCTGCATGAATCCCGGCAACAGAAACGTCGCTGGCGAAACGGAGCCGGTGGCGTTGATGCCGCTGCAGCCCGCGCCCAGAAGCGCAAAAGCCGGAAGGATTGCCAAGCGCAGCAATTTCCAATTTAATCTCACTTGGCCAGTATAAATCGGGTCAACATGATGGCAACAACTAATTCCGCGGCCAATAACCGCCGTCTGACCCCTGTACGGTGCGCCAACGACCGCTTTCGGCCGGGCGCGCAGTCGAGACGTTGGTGGTTGGGTCTCATCGGGTTGTTCATCGGGGGCTGGCTCTGTGTCGGTGAGGAGAATTCAGCCTTCGCCCGGCGGGCGGAGTTGAATTATCAGGCTGCAAAAAAACGGTTCCAAACCGCCACCAACGACATGGAGGCGGCCTGGCAGTTCGGCCGCGCGTGCTTCGACTGGGCGGATTTTGCAAAAAACGACGACCAGCGCGAGACCATCGCCAACGAAGGCATCGCCGCCTGCCGCCGGTTGATTGCGCGCGACGCTAAGTCAGCGGCGGCGCACTACTATCTCGGGTTGGATCTTGGCCAGCTCGCCCAAACGAAGACGCTTGGCGCGTTGAGGATCGTTCAGGAAATGGAGCGCGAATTCAAGACGGTGCGCGACCTGGACGTGAAGTTTGACTATGCCGGTCCGGATCGCAATCTGGGATTGCTTTATCTGGAAGCGCCGGGGTGGCCGGCCAGCATCGGCGACAAAACCAAGGCGCGGAGGCATCTGGAGCGCGCCGCGGAATTGGCGCCCAATTATCCGGAGAATCATCTCTGCCTCCTGGAGGCATATCTCAAATGGAATGATCAGAAAGGTCTTCGGCGCGAATCGAAGGTTGTTGAAGAACTCCTGCCTGTGGCCAGGAAGGAATTTACCGGTGAAGCCTGGGAACAGAGTTGGGCCGACTGGGACAAGCGGTGGCAGAAGGTTCGCGAGAAAGTGCGCGAACTGAAGAAGTGATCGGCCCGTTTGCCGGTTGACGTCATCGCGCCGAGTTCATTAACTGCCGGCATGAGATTTTCCGTTGTGGTATTGGTGGCGCTCCTTTGGTCGGGTTGCGTCACCAGGAACGCCGCGAAACCCACCGCAAAGCGTGGCGAAGGTGGAATGGCCGCAACGACGACCACTCCGTCCCCGGGAAGCGAGGATTCAAAGCCAACCGTCACACTCGATGAAACACTGCTTGGCAGAGTCGTTCGGATGGACCCTACCTTGCGTTTCGTGGTGATGGATTTTCCGGTGCTAAAGGTGCCCGCGGTTGACCAAAGATTAAATGTCTATCGTAATGGGCAGAAAGTCGGCGAGATCAAGGTCACCGGCCCCAGGCAGGAAACCGTCATCGCCGGTGACATCACGTCGGGAGAAGCGCAGGTGGGCGACGAAGTGCGGGCGGACTGAGCCGGGCGCGGTGCAGCTGGTCAGCTTCCCTCCGACCGTTCGGTTTTGACGTCGGCCTTCCTGTAGGCGTGCTTTTTCTGGTAAGGCGAGTGGAGGTTGAAATAGATCCCGCACAGAGGCCGGTCACAGTCGGTCTGACTGAGGATGATGGTCAGGTGGCGGTCGAGCGCGATGCCGTGGCGGAGGTGCGCGCCGCGGTTCAGGTAGGCCTTGATCGCCTTTTCCATCAGCCGCACGATCGACTCCTGGCATTCGTCGGGAGTCTTGTCGATGCACACGATATGCTTCTCATAAAGCTTCACCGCTTCGGCCAGCTCCGGCTTGAACATCTCGACCGTCAGATCCATGAGGTCAGAAGGTAAAGAGTCCGCGCACGAAGTGCAATAGGAGCGTGGACATCGAATTCGGGCGCATTCATGGGACTCTCACGGTTTTCTCGTCTGCGAGCGCGGACCGAACAGCGCCGTCCCGACGCGGATAATCGTTGCGCCTTCCTCGATGGCGACCTCGAAATCGCCGCTCATGCCCATGCTCAGGTGTGGCAACGGCGCGCCGAGGACCTGTTCGCAGCGCTGTTTGAGTTCGCGCAACTGGCGGAAAATCGCGCGCGCCTTTTCCGGGTCCTGTGTCCAGGGCGCAATGGTCATCAGGCCCTGGATTTCGAGACGTCTGAGGGCGTTGATTTCTTCCAGTTCATTCAGCAGCGCATCCGGTCGGTAGCCAAACTTGCTCGCCTCACCGGCGATGTTGGCCTCCAGCAGAACCGGCATGGTTTTGGCCGCTTGATCGCAGCGCTTGTTGATTTCCCCGGCGAGCGCCAGACTGTCCACGCTCTGGATCATCTCAAAAAAGTGAACGGCATCGCGGCACTTGTTCGTTTGGAGATGGCCGATCATGTGCCAGCGCAGCCGGCCCGGGCAGAGCGATATTTTTGCCTTCGCTTCCTGCATCTTGCTTTCACCGAACACATGCGGACCCAGGTCGGCGACCGCACGAACGGCTTCGGGCGGCTGCCCCTTGCTGACGGGCAGCAGCGTGATCGAGGACGGGTCACGTCCGGCACGGGCGCAAGCGGCTTCGATCCGCAGTCGGATCGCGTTCAGGTTTTCGGTCAGAGCCACGCTGGCACGATGAGACAACCTGGTGACGAAGACAAGGAGCGACGTGCGGATTGTAAATCCAGGTTTCAATCCTGTTTGAAGGATCTGCTCCCCTTCGAAACGTGACCAGGAACCCCGGCGGTCTCGCTCTTAGAAATGCGGCGCCAGTCACGAAAGGCTCATGCATCTGACTTGTGCATTCACATTGCACACGCAATGAAACCCCGCCCGGAATCAGAGAATGGACTGATTGGTTGTTTTGGAACCCGTTGAATTTGCGCTGTCGTCCGGCCTTCCGTTCAGGCTGGCACGAGGACTGCCAAGGAAATGTTCGCTCATGCGGCAACTGGATTATCCAGAGAAACATCACTTGAACTTCGCCTTTGGCTGGCTGGCGTTGGGCAACGTGACCGAGGCGAAGCTGGAAGCCGACCAGATCTCCTGGTTTAATCGGTTCCATCCTGAAGTGTTCCCGGTGCGATGGCGAATTCACGCGCGGTCGGAGGATTGGGAGGCGGCGCGGGATATGGCGCGCATATTCACGAAGATTTGCCCGAACCACCTTACTGGCTGGCTCTGTCTCTCGTTCAGTCTTTTCAAACTGAAGCGACCGTTCGACGCTTATCTGCAATTGCATCATCAGGCCCGGGCCTTTCCGAAAGTCAGCGCCATACCTTATTTTTTGGCCTGTTATTCGTGGGGGATGGGCGATTGCAAAGGCGCGGGAGAATGGCTTGCGCGATACAAACAAGCAGGTGGTGGAAAGCGAATCAGGTCCCGGATTCTCGATCATTTGGAGATCGTGCTGCATTCGGATGTCTTGGCTTCAGACGTTCCCGCCCCGGGAGAATCCGAGGGCGACGTCAAGATCCCTTTGTCATAATACGAAGTGTCTGACCGACTCGTGGGTTCGCCCCTTCCCTGTCTGAAGGGCTTTTCTTTTCGAACGGTCCCCGGCACTCCGTGGTGATTCAGGGTTTGAACCGCAGGGTTCTTGCCAACCCCGCCCGCAACCGATACAGTTCAACTCCTCGCGTCAAATTTGATTAAACGATTATGCCATCAGCGTTCCCGAACATCCCGAAGATACGATACGAAGGCCCGCGATCGAAGAACCCACTCGCGTTCAAGCACTACAACGCCGGGGAGATCGTCGAGGGCAAGCCGATGAAGGATCACCTGCGCTTCTCGGTCGTGTACTGGCACACGATGCGCGGCATGGGGGCGGACATGTTCGGCGTCGGGACGATGCAGCGCCCGTGGGAAGATGGCACGAACTCGCTCAAGATGGCGTTGAAGCGCGCGCCGGTTTTGTTTGAATTCTGTGACAAACTCGGCGCGCCGTTTTACGCCTTCCACGATCGCGACGTCGCGCCCGAGGGCAAAGACCTGCGCGAAACGAACCGGAACCTTGACGCCGTGGTGAAGGAGTTGAAGAAGCACCAGCGCGACACCGGCGTCAGGTTGCTCTGGGGCACCGCCAATCTCTTCACCAATCCCCGATTCATGCATGGCGCTGCCACAAGTTGCAACGCCGACGTCTTCGCCTACGCCGCGGCGCAGGTGAAGAAGGCGCTCGAAGTCACCCATGAACTGGGCGGCGAGGGTTATGTGTTCTGGGGGGGTCGCGAGGGCTACACGACGCTGTTGAACACGGACATGAAGCGCGAGTTGGACCATCTGGCGGCCTTTCTGCACATGGCGGTGGATTACAAGAAGAGAATCGGATTCAAGGGCCAGTTCTACATCGAGCCGAAGCCCAAGGAGCCGACCAAGCACCAGTACGATTCCGATGCCGCCGCCTGCCTGAATTTTCTGCGCGAATACGATCTGCTCAAACATCTCAAGCTGAACCTCGAAACCAACCACGCCACACTGGCCGGTCACACGATGCAGCATGAATTGGAGGTAGCCGCGGCCGCCAACGCGCTCGGTTCCATCGACGCGAATACCGGCGACCTTCTGCTCGGCTGGGACACGGACCA
>DATNDF010000324.1 GCA_035607015.1 Candidatus Angelobacter sp.
CGTGATCGGCCTCTCGCAATATCCGAATCTT
This sequence comes from Candidatus Angelobacter sp., assembly GCA_035607015.1. Classification (NCBI taxonomy): domain Bacteria; kingdom Pseudomonadati; phylum Acidobacteriota; class Terriglobia; genus Candidatus Angelobacter; species Candidatus Angelobacter sp. Next base: position 32 of record DATNDF010000324.1, read on the forward strand.
CTCCTCCGTCGTACAATGCTTGCCCTTCATTGTCTGGTCCTTTCTTGCGGCCCAGACTAACACATCACCCGGCCTGAAAAAGTCGAGTCACGTCACGACCACCATGAACACACCCTGCCCCAACCTCGAACCCCGCTGGGCGACCTACCTCAAAGCCGTGGCTTTCCTGGTGCCCGCGGTCGGACTCTGGATGCTTTCCGCCGTGTTTGTGGTGCCGAAGCTTCAACGAATCTGCCTGGATGCGGGCCTTCCCGGCCCCGGCTTGTTTTGGAAAGTCACCCACTCGAACATTCTGGCGACACTCCTCTTCAAGGAGGACGGCATTTTCATTTTCGGCGCGGTCATGTTCGTGCTTCTGCTGCTGGAGTGGCGCTCCAGCCAGTGGCCTCGTTATCGCCGGGCCGCCGTTGGCCTCGGGGCCTTCCTCCTCAATTCAGTGGTGCTGATCTCGCTGTTCCTCATGTTCCTCACCGTCACGGCAGCGGCCCCGGCCCTGGCGCACCTTGCCAGATAGGCAACGGAACCCGGTTTGTTTCCCGAATTCTGGAAGGCGCGAACGCCGGGCGCAAAGATCGAACCTTCACGCCCGGCGGTTGAGTCGTCACAATTCACGTTGCCCGGGCAATCATTTCACCCAACCGGGAGGGCATTTGTGCAACTGAATGTTCCCACCGCCCGGCTGCGCGCCGCCCAGATCGCCGCGGGCGGAGTAACCGTTCGACAGGGTGATGCTGAAGGTATCATTGATGCCCGGCTCGCCCTTGTCGCATGCGACGACATAAGCGGTGCCCGGAACACCATCAATCGAGACATTGTAGGTGATGTCCCGGCAATCGGAGTCGTTCGGGTCGGTCATGAATCCGGTGACAGCCGTGGACGTGACGTGCATGCCGGTGTCATGGTCGATGTAGTTGAGGTGACCCCAGAACTCGCCGCGGCGGATGCCGCCGCTGACGGCGAACGTGCCCTTCGCGCCCGACGGTGTGCCGACAATCCAGCCGCCGCCCGTCAGCTTGCCGCATTCACTCGGGGGCGGAGGCGGGCCGCCGACGCAGGAGATGTCAGCGTGGGACGAGCAAACCGGACCGCTCAGGCAGTTGGTCATCTGGATCTGCAGCGCCACAACCGTCATCTCCCCGCTGCTCCCGCTCACTGAACTGGTCTGTTGATTGATGATGATCTGGCCGTCAGGAATGGGCAGGATCTGGTTGGGCCGGCCGTTGACATTGATCTTCTGGCCGTTCACCACGAGGCCCTCGATATCCACGCTTGCGTTTACGCTGACGTGGCCGTTTTGTTTGCAGGTCGTGGTCGCCTCCGACGCGATGAAGTCCGCGTGAAGCGTGGTCATTGTTCCATCGGCAGCCATCATGACGAGGTCGAAGTTGTTGACCGCACAGGACGACTGCGCTTCCGGGCCGTCCCCGGTGCTGATCGCGTCTGCCGTGTCAAACGTCAGCGCGCCATTGTTGACATTCGTGTCCAGCACGGTGGACTCCAGGGTGCCGCCGGAGGCGGGAAGCGGTCCGGTGTCGCAAATCACAATCGGGCTCGGAAAATTGTGAATGTTGCCGAGATTCACAACCGTTGCCTGGCCGCTGTAACTGACGCTGCTGGGTGGCGTGGGTTGGCCGAGAATCAGACTCTGCGCCCTCAGCTCCTGGCCCAGGACCCCGCCGACAATGCCCGCCAGCACACCGATGCCGGCCAGCTTGAATAATCTTGATCCTGATATTTTCATACTGTCTCTTTCCGGTTTTATTTTTTGTTCATTGATTGCAGACCGCCTGCCGCACGATTGCCGCAAACGATTCGCGTCAAGGTAGCGACTCCGGTTCGATTGAGTAGCCGGGTGAAGACCGGAATTCATCGAAGGCAATCACCCCATGATTGATTGGATGACAACCTTGTGTCTGCAGGCGCGACCGCGGGTCCGCCGAAAACTCTGGGCGCACCGCTTCGTCGGTTCGCTGGTTATTGAATCCTGGCGTCCTGCCTGCCGGCCGGTTCGGGTTTCGGCCGCAAGAAATGTTGCGTGTTCGCCAATTTCAACGCAGCCGGCGGAACGGGGCCGGGACGATGCTGGGTCACCTTGATGAATGAATCATCAATGGAAGCCTGTTGAACCATGACCAGAATACCGAAAGTGATGTTGGCCGTTTCCCTGGCGGCGTTTGCCGTCGGGAGCGTCGTTACGTTTGGCTACGCCGAAGTTCCACCGGGCTGGACCGTGGCAATGCCGGTCGGCGCCGTTTTTCTCGGTTTGTTCCTCGTGACTTTGACACTTCAGAATGAAGCCGCACGATTCGACGAGGAGGAACGCGCCCGATTGACAGTGACCGGCCGTCATGTCGCGAAGAAATCCGCGAATGTTTCTGCAACTGCCGTCACCACGGCATCTGCGCATTTCACCCCGGCACATTCAAACTAGACATCTTCACTCGTTGAGGTCCGGCCGCCGCCGGCGGCGCGTGCCCGCGACAGAACGCAACGGCGAGGACGCCGTTGCCAGCGCCCGAGGCGGGCGCGCTTTCTGATTCCAATTTGAATCGTCCCGCCTGAAAATCATGACACGGGTTCTTTCGCGGGATTCGAGCTGAGGACCAGTTTGATTGCATCCAACAGCTCCCCGACGAAAAACGGTTTCGAAAGGATCCGCGCCGCGCCCAGTTGCCGGGCCACTTTGAGGTAGTCGCCGGGACTGTTCCGACTGCCGCCCGACATGGCGATGATCTTTATTTCCGGTTGCGATGCCCGCAGTTCGATGATGGTCTCCAGCCCTTCCTTGTCGGGCATGATCAGATCCGTGACGACCAGATCCGGCGGTTGCGAACGAAACTGTCTCAACGCCTCGTTGCCGTCGCGAGCATCCACGACGTCATAACCGTCGCGTTCCAGCGTGACATGTAACATTTTTCGGAACGACTCGTCGTCGTCCACCAGTAGAATCCGATGCATGGTTTTATCCTCGGTGATTTTGGGCGAGGACCCGATCAATCGCCTCGCCCAGGGTTTGTGCGGTGTTGGGTTTGAACAGTAATTCACGGATGCCGAGCTTGCGGACGCTCTCTTCGGTCAAAGTTGCGCTGTAGCCGGTGGTCAAAACGATCGGCAGGCCGGAGCGGATTTCCAACAGGCGCCGGCCCAGGTTCAGGCCGTTCATGACCGGCATGGTCAAATCGGTCACCACCAGGTCGAATTGGCCCGGCTCGCCGCGCACGGCGGCGATGGCTTCCAGCGCGTTCGTATGGGTCGTCACCCGGTAGCCCAGCCGTTCCAGCGTCTCCCGGCCCCAACGGGCCAGCGGCGCCTCGTCATCCACGAAGAGGACGTGTTCGCCATGCCCCCGCGGGATGGGACGCGCCAGCGACTCGGTATCGGCCGATGCGCTTTGCAAAGCGGGAAAATACAAATGGAACGTCGTGCCCTCGCCGGGCTGGCTGTAAACCGTGATGGCCCCGTCGTGGCCCTTCATGATCCCATGCACCATCGCCAGGCCAAGACCCGTGCCTTTGCCGGGCGCTTTGGTGGTGAAAAACGGCTCGAATATGCGCCCCAGGGTGGCACTGTCCATTCCGTGGCCGGTGTCGCTCACTGATAGCCGCACGTAGGATCCCACGCGCAGCTCCGCGTGGAGCTTCGCAAAGTCCGCGTCCACGTCACACGCCACCAGTTTGGCGTGCAAGGTGCCCGGACGTTCCAGCATGGCGTGCCAGGCGTTCGTGCCGAGATTCATCATGATCTGGTGGATTTGTGTTGGGTCCGCCAGCACCGTGGGCGCGGCCGGATCGAGGTCGGAGCGGATTTCAATCGACGAGGGCAGCGTGGCGCGCAGCAGTTTGAGCGCTTCCTTGATGATGGGTCGAAGCTGGACCGGCTGGCGCTCCTGTTCATCCTGGCGGCTGAACGAGAGGATCTGCCGCACCAAATCCGTGGCGCGCTTGCTCGCCCGGGACACCTCCTCCATGTGCTGCAACACTTGTTCGTTCCCGGCGGCGTCTGTTTTGACCAGCTCGGTGTAGCCGACGATGGCGCCCAGGATGTTGTTGAAGTCATGCGCAATGCCCCCTGCCAGCGTGCCGATCGCCTCCATCTTTTGCGCCTGCCGCAATTGCGCCTCCAGCCTGGCCTTTTCCGCCTCGCTCCGGTTGCGTTCCGTCACGTCAATGGCCAGGACCAGTTGAGCGGGCCGGTCACGAAAGACAATCGGATGGGAGGTGATCTCGACGTCCATCATCACCCCGTCCTTCCGCTGATGCTTCCACCCGCTGCTTCGCGCCAGTTCGGAGTGCGGTTTGACAATCTCGTCCCTCAAGCGGGACAAATCCTCCGGTCGATGTATTTCGGCAATGGTCTTCGACAGGAACTCGGCTTCCGAATATCCGTAAGTCTCCACCGCCGCGTCATTCACGGCGAGGAAGGCGAGGGTCTCGACGTCGTGGACCCATTTGGGCATCGGACTGCTCTGAAAAAGCAACCGGTAGCGGGCCTCCGATTCGCGGATCGCCGCGTTCTGAGATTCGATCTGCGCAAGCATCTGGTTAAAAGCCTTCGTGAACAGTCCCAACTCGCCGCCGCAGGTGTCGCTGGCGCGCACCGAGTAATCATTTTTTTCAGCGATGACGCGGGCGGTTTCCGCCAGGCGCAGGATCGGCCCGGAGATCAGGCGTTGGAGCCGCGTCGAAACGAGTGCGGCGAGGGCGAGGGACAGGCCCAGCACCGCCACCAGCACGGACGTGTAGAGCTGGACCAGATCGCGATACGTGGCCTGGAAATTCGCGCGCACGTAAAGCGTGCCCAGGTGTTCGCGATCAAGCGTGATACTTCGAGCCACCACCAGCTCCTGACCTTCAAAACGGGCGTTCGGCAGCGGTTCTCCGGCGGGCAGTTTTGTCACCGGACCGCTAAGGGCAAAGTCCCTGCCGTCCGCGAGCCGGATGCCCGCAGAAACAACGTCCGGCCGCGACTT
>DATNDF010000325.1 GCA_035607015.1 Candidatus Angelobacter sp.
CGGGGCTTGCTGCGTGACGCGAAAGAGCCCTTTTACGATTGAACCAAACAGTATTTCACCGGGCCGCCATGTTTTACCTCCAACTGCGCAACGAACTCTGGAAACTGTTCGGCAAAAAGCGGACCTACATCGGATTCCTGATGTTTCTGCTGGCGCAGAACGTCATCATTCTGATCTTCCGGTTCACCAACGGGCCGCGCGTGAGCATGATGCGGACACTGGAGGGTAACGGGTACCTCGCGGGGGAGTTCATTTCGGCGCTCACGGTCGCGACGTTTATACTCCTGCCCATCGCGTGCATCCTGCTGCCGCTCTACGTTTCGCTGATCGGCGGTGATCTGGTGGCGAAGGAGGCAGAAGACGGGACTTTGCGGATGATTCTATCGCGGCCGATTTCGCGCCTGCGGTTGCTGCTGCTGAAATGGCTGGCGGGCGCGATTTTCTCCCTGATCCTGGTGCTGGCGCTGGGTTTATTCGGGGGCGTCTTCGGTTCGCTCTGGTTTCCGTGGAAAGGTCTGTTTGTGTTCATTCCCGGCGAACTATTCAGTGTGTTCGACGCCCGGGGAGGGCTGGAACATTACGGGGCGGCTCACCTGCTCATGGTTGCAAATGCCTTCACCATCATGGGACTGGCGTTCATGTTTTCGTGCTTCAACGTCAAACCGGCAGCGGCAACCATACTCGCGCTCTCGTTCGTGTTCGTCAGTTTTATCATGCAGAATATTCCCTACTTTCACGACCTGCAGCACTGGTTCCTCACCTATCACCTGAACGTCTGGCGGTTTATGTTCGCTCAACCCATTCCGTGGTGGAGGGTTGGTGAATCGCTCAGCGTTCTCCTGGGATTCAACCTGACGTTTCTGGTCGTCGGCGTGACCGCGTTTCAAGTGCGCGATATCAAGTCATGACTTGATTTGCGGTCCGGGCCGCGATCAACGGGGTTGACGGAAAGCCCCGCGTCCGGGACACGAGCCCACGATGAGTTCCGGCGCCGAGGATCAGCCTCCTCCGCTGGCAAGCTCCTCGTTGGTGGCTACATTGAAGATCTTGAACTGTTCCGCATGCAGCGCAGGATCAGAACGGAAAAGCAGTTTGCCAAAGTAGCGTTTCTCCATTTCAGTGATCAATTTCTCGTCCTCCGTCCGCAGCCGCTGGAGGACGCTGGGATGGACGACAATGCGCAGCTGGAAGTCGGACTCGTCGCGCGAGCGTTTCTTCAGGATTTCGCCGAGCTTGCGCTGGATTTCCACGCTCATGGTGAGGGAGCTCTTCACCTTGCCGCGGCCTTTGCAATACGGGCAGTCATCGTACACCGACGCACGCACGCTTTCAGTGTGGCGCTGGCGTGTCATTTCCATCAGGCCAAGCTGTGAAATGGGCAGGATGTGCGTCTTGGCGCGGTCCCGTTTGAGCCCTTCTTTCACGCGTTGATAGACGGATTGCTGGTCGCGGCGGGATTTCATGTCGATGAAATCGAGCACGATCAGACCGCCCATGTTGCGCAGGCGGAGCTGGCGGCAGATTTCGTCCGCGGCTTCCAGGTTGACCCGGACGATTGTGGACTCCTGGTCCTTGCTGCTTTTGTGCCTGCCGGTGTTGACGTCGATGGCGACAAGCGCCTCGGTTTCGTCAATGACAATATAGCCGCCGCTCTTCAAATGGACCTGCCGGGCGAAAGCGGATTCAAGCTGGCGCGTGATGCTGAACCGGTCGAACACCGGCTGCGAGTCGGTGTACAGTTTGACCTTGGAAATTGACCGCTTGGAAATACGCCCGATCATTTCGCGAACGCGGTCATATTGTCGCGGGCTGTCGATGACAATGCGCTCGACGTCCTCGGTGAGGAAGTCGCGCACGGTGCGCTCGATCAATTCAGGTTCCTGGAACACGCAGGTGGCCGAGGGCTGGCGGTTGATCTTTTCCTGGATTTGCTTCCACTCATCGATCAGCAGCGCCAGGTCGCGCACGAAGTAGCGTTTTTGCTGACCTTCACCGACGGTGCGGATGATGACTCCCATGCCTTCGGGAATGCTGAGTTCCCGCAAGGTTTTTTTCAGGCGCTGGCGTTCCTCATGATTTTCGATTTTGCGGGAGATGCCGCTTTGGTCGGAATTGGGGAGCAGCACCAGATAACGCCCGGGCAGGGCAAGGTTGGTCGTCACTCGGGGGCCCTTGGTGCCGATTGGCCCCTTGGTCACCTGCACGATGATATCACTGCCGGGCGGGTAAAGGCGTGGAATGTCCCGCTGCGTGATGCGCGGTTTGTCGCGTTTGCGCCCTTCGCGCTCCACGATCTCGACGCTGCTGTCAAAATTACTGGGAACGATGTCCCAATAGTGCAGGAAGGCGTTCTTCTCGAAACCGATGTCCACAAAGGCGGCTTTCAGGCCGTCTTCGAGGTTTTTGACCTTGCCCTTGAAGATGCTGCCGACAAGGCGCTCATCGCTGGTGCGTTCAATGGTGAACTCCTCGAGCTTGCCTTCTTCGAGCACGGCGACGCGCGTCTCAAGCGACTCGGCGTTGATGATGACCTCCTTGTGAATCTTCTTCTCGGGTTTGATGAATTTCTGGACCTTCTTAATGACCCGGTTGGCGACCACCTTGATCGCGTCAACGATGCCCTGCGGCGGCTGTTCTTTAACCTTCACCGGCTCGTAGCCGGCGTCGTCTTCCTTTACCTCGGCCGGGATGGCCAGGTCTGGCTCGCGAAAATCACGCTTTCTCACTTCGCCCGGTCCGGGCGGCGCCGCAGCGGAGGCGTCAGCCGGGAGTCCGGCGGCAATGTTTTCCGACCGCTGGATTTCGCGTTCGTGACGGGCCCTGTCGAAGACGGATTCCTCGCTCGGTTTTTCGCCGAGCGCCTGGGCGCGGGCCTCGCTGGCGGCACGGTCCGGACGCTGGACCTGGGATGACATTCCGCCGCTGGGGCGGAACCGGTGACCGCCGCGACGGCGGCGGGAAAAGTTTCTTTCACTCATACTCAATAGTTTCTCCGATAGAGGTGCACGTTTTGCAGGATGCCTGCGGCGATCAACGAGCAAATCACTGAAGATCCGCCGTAACTGAGCAGCGGCAGTGGAATGCCCGTCACGGGCATCAAGCGAATGTTCATGCCGATATTGATGAAGACATGACTGAAGAGCAGTGTGACCACTCCCACCGCCAGCAATTTGCCCAGGCGGTCGCGCGCCTGGCCGGCAATGCGGATTCCGGTGAACAAAACCACGGTGTAGAGGGAGAGGACGAGCACACTGCCCAGGAAACCTTTCTCCTCGGCAATCACAGAGAAAATAAAGTCGTTGTGGGCGACGACGGGCGGCAGGTAACCGAGCGCGATCTGCTGGCCCTGGCGCCACCCTTTGCCCCAGAAACCGCCCGAACCGACCGAAATCAGCGCCTGTCGGACGTTCCAGGAATCATTGCGTTCCTGCAGTCGAGCCTTCTGGCGTTCGGTTTCGGTGTTCTTGTCGGCGGCGAAATCGCGGCCGAAATAAACCCACAACCGTCGCCGCTGGTAATCCTCCAGCTTGATCTGCCAGTTGGACGGCGCGAACAAAATGTCCGCCAGCAAGAGCGCCACCAGAACTCCGACCGTGCCGACCAGGCGCAGCAGAAAACGGGGCGGGACGCCGGCCACGTAGGTCATTACCAGGCCGACCGGCAGGAGCACCAGGGAGGAGCCAAGGTCCGGCTCCTTCAAAATGAGCAGGAATGGCAGAAGCGTGAGCCCCACGGCCTTTACGAAGACATACGGCTGGCGCAGCTCCTCACCCGGGCGGCTTAGAAAATGGGCCTGGATAAAAATGAACGAGAGTTTTGCAAACTCCGATGGTTGTAACTGGAAAAAGCCCAGGTCAATCCACCTTCGCGCGCCAAGACGGTAGGCACCGATGTGCGGAAGCAACACAGCGATCAACAGCAGAATCGTGCCCCAGTAGGCGATGAGCGCCCAGCGGGACAACGAATGATAGTCAACCAGGCAGACGGCAATCGCGCCGCCGATCCCCATCGCGTACCAGATGATCTGGCGGACATAAAACGCGTTATACCAGGCGGTGGTTTCCGTCGGCGGTTTGGCGCTGTAAATGAACGACACGCCGATGACCATCAGACCGAGAACGGCCACGATCATCTGCCAGTCCACGCGCGATTGACGCTCGTTGAGGTGCGGTTCAAACATGACTAATTCTTTGCCAAAGATTCCGGTTTTTTTGACTTCGGTCCAGATTCACGCTTCTGCAACACGCGGTAGATCTGTTGCGCCAGCGGGGCGCACGTTTCGCCCCCGGATCCACTCATGCCTTCATCGCGCTCAACCATCACAATGACCGTGTAGCGCGGATGTTCATAAGGCGCGAAGGAGGCAAACCAGACTGTATGGCCGACAATTTTGCGCCCTTGCATAATCTGGGCCGTCCCGGTCTTGGCGCAAATCTGCATGCCTGGCACAAAAGCGCGCTTGCCGGTGCCGTCGGGATCATGCACGTCGGCGTGCATGGCCTCACGGATGATGTCGAGACTGCGGCGACTCACATTCAAATTGTCCCGCACCCGGGCGGTCGGATAGTTGACTGGTTGATTGTCGCTGAACGGATCCTGCGGCTCGATGCGGGCGACGAGACGCGGCCAATAAACCGTGCCGCCGTTGGCAATGGCCGAGATCAACACGGCCACCTGCAACGGCGTGACGGCAATTTCACCTTGGCCGATGCACAGGTTTGCAGTGTTCCCGTCGAACCATGCCCCTCCCATGTTGGCCTGTCGCCATTCGCGCGTCGGCAGGGTGCCCGCGGAGTCCTGCCAGGTCGGGACTCCGCTGCGTTCGCCGAGGTGAAGGCGCTTGCCGATTTCCAGAATGCGGTCCACACCCGCTTTGAGTCCGTTGGTGATGAAATAGGTATTGCTTGATTTGATGAGGGCGCGTTGGAAGTCATACTCGCCCGGGGAGGCAAGATCCCTGACCTTGTGCCGCCCCACGAAAATATGACCATGCCAGGGTTCCGCCGGGTCGGGCGGATTAAAGATCTTTTCCTTCGGATTCAATCCGGCTTCGAGCGCAGCCATGGCAACCACGGTTTTGAAAATCGAGCCCGGCTCGTAGACGCCGGCGGTGGCGCGGTTGATTTGCGGGCGCAGCTTCGGATCATCCAACGCGTGAAACTCGTCGCTGGAAAGACCTTGAATGAATTCGTTGGGGTCGAACGTCGGGCTCGATGCGACGGCGAGCAAGTCGCCATTCGTCGGGTCCATGACCACGACCGCTCCCCGCGTATGCGCTCCCTCGGGGCCCGAGCGCAGGGCCTGTTCCGCGGCCTTTTGAATCTCCAGGTCGATTGTCAGATGGACGTTCTGGCCCGCGTCAGCCGCGTTCCATATGTTCTCGGACTGGCGATAGCCAAGACTGTTGACAAGAACTGATTTGGCACCCGTCTTTCCGCGCAATTGCTCGTCCAACGCGCCCTCAACACCGGTGGCGCCCTTGAAATCCGGCATCCGGTAATTGAAGAAAATGTCCTCGTCCGCGGCCGAGTCGCTGCGGAGCAGGTAGCCGATCAGGTGCGCGGCCGTGGAGTGGTGCGGATAAACACGCACTGGTTGAACGTCGAGGTCAAAGCCGGGGAGACTCGCGGATTGCTCCGCAAACAGGGCGACTCGTTGTGGGTTCAGGTCTTGCAGGACCGGCATCGGCAGAAAGAGGCGCTGGCCGTAGTGTTCGAGAAACTGTTTTTCATTCAACGCCTGCGGCAGCTGCAGGAAGGACGTGACACGCCATACGAGGTTGCTGACGACCCGATGACGGGTCAGTTTGCCCAGTTCAATTCGCTGATTGCGCGTCAGTCGCGCCTTTTTGTTCGTTCGCGTAATCTGGGCGGTGATCCAATTCAAATTATTGCTGTACGCGCTCTGGAAATAAGGGCGTAACTCGTCGAGGTAGAGATTGACATTGTAGCTGGGACGATTTTCCGCAAGCGCGATGCCGCCGGCATCAAAAATCTTCCCGCGAATCGCCGGAATACGCACCGTGCGAAACGACTGGTTGATCTGACTGGTCCGGTAACGTCGGGCTGAAAGCACCTGAACATACCACAATCCGACGAGCAGGATGCCCAGCCCGGACAAGACGCAGGCGGCCAGCACCTGCAACTGCCGGTCGCTTTTTCTGAGTTGGTCGAAGATCAGCATTCTGTCTCAGTAATCCACATGGGGGCCGCGGTCACGTTTGATCTCACGGTCCGGACGGAAGCTTGTCTGCGATTGCGGTCGATAGTTGAACGCCCGGTTGAAACGGTCGAAGAAATGGAAGAGCACCGGTGTGAACATCGCGCCGCCCAGCGCCATGACCAGCCACTGCCATAACGACGACCAGCTCAAGAGCGGATCCGCGCCCGCGCCGATCAGTGACAATACGGTGAGCAGCGGCACAACGGCGCTCGCAGTCAGACCCAGCATGAACTGCGCGTAAATCTGCTCGCGCAAAATCAAATCACGGCAATAATGAATGACCAAACCGACGACGAACAACGGCAGCACGCTGATTCCGAGTGGATTCGCGGAGAGAGAATCGAACCAAAACCCGCCCAGAGTCGTCACCAGCGCGACGGTTGACAGGGTGGTGCTCAAACTCGCATAGACCACCAGGGCCGGCAAAAGGTCGATCTGAGCGCCGAGCAGGGTTCGCAGGCCGCGAAAGTAGGATTCCGCAAAGACCGCCAGAAAAGCGACCAGCAGAATCGCCAGAGTGTTCAACCAGTTCATTGTAGCAGCACCCACACCTCTTCCAGGCGATCAAGGTTCACCGCCAGTTTCACGCGGGCCTCGAGATTCAGCCCAAAGTCGTTGGTTCGCACGTCCACGATTTGACCGACCAGAATTCCCTTTCGAAAAATGCCACCGTCACCGCTGGTCAGCACCGACTGGCCCGGCTTCAACAAGCTGCCGCCGGGGACGTAAACCAGGTCCACGAGCGTCCGGTCCAGGGTGGAAGGGCTCGGTTGAACAATCCCCTTGGCAACTATGCTTTTGTCACGCGGTTCCAGAACCTGCGCGGAGAAGCGGCAGTTGGGATCGCCGACCATCGCGACGCGCGATCGATCGATGCCGACTTCCGAGATACGGCCGACGAGTCCGTCCGCGGTAATCACGGTCATGTTGGTGCGGATGCCTTCAGGGTCGCGGCTGCCCGCGTCGATGATGAGGGTGCGCCACCAATTTGCGGGGTCCTGGCCGATGACACGTGCGAGTTTCAATTGCCAGGGAATGCGTTGCTTCCAGTTCAGTGCCTGGCGCAATCGTGCGTTTTCACGCCAGGCCTCCTGAACCTGCATAAGCTGTTCGCGTAACTGCTGGTTCTCCTTGCGCAAATTCGAGATTTCCTTGGAGAGCGTACTGCGCGGCGCAAGAGAATTGGCGGCTTGGTCAATCAGATTTTGCGTGGAGCCGGCCATGCCAAAGAGGGGCAGAAAAAGCCCGCCGACGGCGAGTTTGAGGCGCTCCGCCTTCCGGTCGGGCAGGTTGAGAACAACGAGCACGACCAGCAGGACCCAACCGAATGTCATGTAATACTGCCGTTTCAACATCTGTCACCCCGTCGTAACAACGGGGCGAACGCAATCCCGACCGCCTTGAACGGGTCAGGTTCGGCTGGAGGAAGCAACTCGCTTGAGAAATTGGAGTTCCTGCAACACCCGGCCGGTGCCTTCGGCAACGGCGGTGAGAGGATCATCCGCAATGTGGACCGGCAGGCCGGTTTCTTCGGCCACCAATCGGTCAATGCCACGCAGCAGTGAACCGCCGCCCGCCATGACAATGCCGCGATCCACGAGATCGGCGGACAATTCAGGCGGACAACGTTCCAAAGTGATGCGAATGGACTCCAAAATACTGGTCAGAGGCTCCTTCAGGGCTTCCCGGATTTCCTCGGAACGGACGGTGAGGGTTTTCGGCAACCCGGCGCTCAAATCGCGCCCTTTGACCTCCATGGTCAATTCCTGTTCCAAAGGAAAGGCCGAGCCGATGCGGATCTTTATTTCTTCCGCAGTGCGTTCGCCAATCATCAAGTTATAGGCACGTTTCATGTAGGCGACGATGGTTTCATCGAACTCGTCGCCGCCAACCCGGAGGCTCCGGCTGAACACGATCCCAGCCAGGGAAATGATCGCGATTTCACAAGTGCCGCCTCCGATATCGACGATCATGTTGCCAGCCGGTTCGTGGACCGGCAGACCGACGCCGATCGCGGAGGCCATCGGTTGTTCGATCAGATAAACCTCGCGCGCTCCGGCGTGTGTGGCGGAATCTTTGACGGCCCGCTTTTCCACCTCGGTGATACCCGACGGCACCGCGACCACGACCCGGGGAGCGATCAGTTTGCGATGGTGAACCTTCTGAATGAAATGCCGCAGCATGGATTCAGTTATTTCAAAGTCGGCAATCACGCCGTCTTTCATGGGGCGGATGGCGACAATGTTGCCGGGAGTGCGGCCGAGCATGCGCTTGGCTTCTTCTCCGACAGCCAGAACATTCGTCGTTCCCGCCTGAATGGCAACCACCGAAGGTTCACGCAAAACAATCCCCTGATCACGAACATAAACGAGGGAATTCGCGGTCCCAAGATCTATCCCAATGTCATTGGAAAACAGACTCTTAAGTTGCGCGAACATGGATTGTGCCTAGCACCGTAACACCTTAAATGTGACTCCGCGTGACGGTCAAGACTATTAACAGGTTGTTCACCAGTGTTGGAGGTCCGACCGAAACGGGAGAGACTTTCAGGCGTTCTGGCAGCTAAAGGCAAGTGGTGCCAGAGGAGGGATTTGAACCCCCGACCAAAGGCTTATGAGTCCTCTGCTCTACCACTGAGCTACTCTGGCACGCGCGAAAGACAATCATTTGCGGACGCGTTGCGGTCTGTCAAACGGAATGATGCCCCCAACATGTTCCCGTGCAGGACCGAGGACAATCCGAGAGAGCCGCAAAAGTGCTTTACACCTACTTTCGCGAAACTTAGACTCGCTCCCTCTTAAAAAAATAACCGATGAAATTGGCGGACAGTATGGAAGAAAAAACGAAGATGATTCAAGATTTTCGGATTCACGAGCGGGACACCGGTTCGGCGGACGTGCAGATCGCCTTGTTGACGCAGCGCATCAATCATTTGACCGATCATTTGCAGAAGAACGTCAAGGACCACAGCTCAAGACGGGGTCTGCTCAAGATGGTCGGCCAGCGCCGGCGGTTGCTCGACTATCTCCACACCGCGGACGCCGGCCGTTATCAGGCGCTTACCCGGAAGCTTAAGCTTCGCAAGTAGTCCCGGTTTGCGGGAATGATCTTCCGCGCTTCCATTTCATCTATTTCGGGCGGGCAATTCGCTTGCAACACCCGGCGAACGAATCGGAGAAAACGCGACCTGATTCATCCCGCCCGCTCCAAACAAAAAACAAATCGCGTGTAAATAAATGCCCGTTGGCACTGGGAAATTTCATTCGCCGGCGAATTGAGCGCCAGCGAATGAAGTTCCTCCGGGTCAACGGGCATAAAGCAACATTATGCCAGACAAAACCTCGGTCCAGGTAGGAGCCCAGCAAATTCACATCGAAACCGGCAGACTCGCCAAGCAGGCGGATGGCGCCGTCACCGTCCAGCTCGGCGAGACCATTGTCATCGTCGCCGCCGTCGCCGCCTCGAACGCGAAAGCGGGCCAGGATTTTTTTCCGCTTACCGTGGACTACCGCGAAAAGGCTGCCGCCGCCGGCAGGTTTCCCGGCGGTTATTTTAAACGCGAAGGCCGGCCGACGGAAAAGGAAATCCTCACCTGCCGGATGATTGACCGGCCCATCCGGCCCTTGTTTCCCAAGGGATGGTACAATGAGGTCCAGGTCCAGAGCATTTTGTTGAGCGCCGACGGCGAGAACGACCCGGACATCCTCAGCATCATCGGGGCTTCGGCGGCGCTGATGGTCAGCGACATTCCGTGGGCCGGGCCTCTGGGGGCCGTTCGCGTGGGTCGAATCAAGGGACAGTTCGTCGCCAACCCGACCCACGTGCAGATGGCCGAAAGCGATCTCGACCTGGTTTATGTCGGCAACGAAAAGGAACTGGTAATGTTCGAGGGGAGCGCCAAAGAAATTGCCGAGGCGGACTTCAATGCGGCGCTTCAATTCGGCCACGAGTGTTGTCAGCCGGTCATCGCCGCCCAAAAAGAACTCTCCAGCCGCGCCGGCAAATCGAAACGCGCCGTCGTGGTAAAAGTCGTCCCCGAGGAAATCCTCAACGAGGCCAAGAAGCTGGCCGGTGACCGCATGGCGCCCGCGTTATTGACACCGGGCAAACTGGCGCGTGAAGCGGCGGTAAAAGCGCTCACGGATGAAGTCGGCGTCAAGCTGGTTGAGAAATTCGGTGCTGAAAAAGTAACGGAGTTTGTCCTCAAGGATGCCTTTTATTATCTCCAGAAGGAAGCCGTCCGGGGTTTGATCATGGACAATAAAAAACGGCTTGATGGCCGTGGCTTCGATGACATTCGGGCGATCGGATGCGAGGCCGGTCTGCTGCCACGCGCGCACGGTTCGGCGTTGTTCAGTCGCGGTGAAACGCAGGCGCTCGTGCTGGCCACTCTCGGGACATCCGAAGACGCACAGGAATTCGATTCCTACACCGGCGGGGAAAGCGAGAAGCAGTTCATACTTCATTACAACTTTCCGAACTTTTCCGTCGGCGAGACCGGCCGCATCAGTGGACCGGGGCGTCGCGAGATCGGCCATGGCGCCCTGGCCGAACGTTCCATCGAACCCATGGTTCCGTTTAAGGAATTCCCCTACACGGTGCGCGTTACCTGCGAAATCATGGAATCGAACGGTTCGACTTCGATGGCGTCGGTGTGCGGCGGCAGCCTGGCGCTGATGGACGCCGGCGTGCCTTTGATCCGTCCAGTCGCCGGCATCAGCATCGGAATCTGCACGGACACCGGCGAACAGGGCGGTGGCTCGCGCTATCAGTTGCTCACTGACATCATCGGCTGGGAGGACGCGTTTTGCGACATGGATTGTAAAATCGCGGGAACCGACAGGGGCATCACTGGTTTTCAGCTCGATCTCAAACTTCCCGGTCTCCCTCACCAATGGATGACCGAGGCCGTGGAAAAAGCCCGCATTGCCCGCCTTGCCATCCTGAAGCGGATGGCGGAAACACTTGCCGCGCCAAGATCCGATTTGAGCAAATACGCCCCGCGCATCATTACGCTCAAAATCAATCCGGAGAGAATTGGTGAATTGATCGGTCCCGGCGGCAAGAACATCAAACGCATCGTCGAGGAATCAGGATGTGAGATCAACATCGAGGACGACGGAACGGTGAAGATATACTCCGTTTCCGCCGAAGGGATGAAGATTGCTCGCGAATCCGTCGAGAGCATGATGGCGGAAATTGAAGTGGGCAAAATATATCGGGGCAAGGTCGTGACGATCAAAGAATTCGGCTGCTTCGTCGAGATTTTCCCGGGCAAGGACGGTCTGGTGCATATCAGCGAACTGGCAAACTTTCGCGTCAAGCAGACCGAGGACATCGTCAAGATGGGCGATGAGATCTGGGTTAAATGTGTGGGCATCGATGACAAGGGCCGGGTGAAACTCTCGCGCAGGGCCGCGATGGAAGAACGCGATAAAGAGATGGCTGGGAAGAGTTGATCGGTCTCGCGGTGCAATTGAGGCGGGCGGATTTCCGGCTCGCCTTTTTTTGTTGAACTGGCGCGTTGTCAGGGCCGTTTGCGATCAAGCGCCCGCGGCAGCTCCGCGCGCGGCGCACACGTGTGCTTGCAAATCCGGCCACCGGTCAGTTAAATGCGAGACGTGCCACAACAACAAACTCTGCGGGAAACGGCCGCCTTTGAGGGGGTGGGGTTGCACAGCGGCAGTCCCGTCAGCATGACTTTTCTTCCAGCACCCCCGAATACCGGAATCCGTTTCCGGCGGGTTGACCTGGAAGGCCGGCCTGAAATCGAGGCGCGAATCGAGAATGTAGGCGACACCACTCGTTCAACCACGCTTTCCAAGGGCAACATTCGGATTCACACCGTCGAACACGTCATGGCGACGTTTGCCGGCTATGGCATCGACAACGCCATCGTCGAACTGGACGCCAACGAGCCACCGATCGCCGATGGCAGTGCGCGCGCCTACTGCAAGATGATCGAGACCGCCGGCATTGTGCCGCAGCCGGAAACGCGCCTGACCTGGAGAGTTGCGGCACCTCTGGAGTTGCAGGTTGGCGAAGCGCTTATGTCCGTCTTTCCGCACGACCGTTTGAAAATCACCTGCACAAGCGCGGACAAACAGGGGCGGTTCACGCAGTTTTACAGCGTCGAGATTTCACCGGAAATTTGGGAACGCGAACTCGCCCATGCGCGGACTTTTTGCTTTTACGAGGAGATCGAATTCCTGATCAAGAACGGGCTGATCAAGGGGGGCAGCCTGGAAAATGCGGTGGTCATTCGTGACGATGCCGTGTTGACCACCGAGCCGTTGCGGTTTCCTGATGAATTCGTCCGCCACAAGATGCTGGATATTCTCGGAGATCTGGCGCTGGTGGGACGGCCTCTGCAGGGGCACGTGGTTGCGGTCAAACCCAGCCACACGGCCAATTGCGAACTCGCGCGAACGATCAACGCGCAAATGCGCCGGCCGCTCGCCGCCGCCCAGACCTTCTCGCCCCCGCCGCCCAGACCTTCCAGTCCTCCGAACGGAGACGATACCGGGAGCACTGCCCTCGATACCGTTGCCCTGATGAGAGTGTTGCCGCACCGCTTTCCCTTTTTGATGGTGGACAAAATCACGCGAATTGAAGGCAACAAAGTCGTCGGCACGAAATGTGTCAGTATCAATGAGCCCTATTTTCAGGGGCACTTTCCGAACCATCCGATCATGCCGGGGGTGCTGCAACTGGAGGCCATTGCCCAGGTGGCGGGTGTTCTGATGCTCACGCAGCCTGACAACGCCGGAAAACCCGCCTATTTCATGTCTGCGGAAAGCGTCAAGTGGCGCAAGCCCGTTCGCCCCGGGGACTTGCTGGTCATCGAAGTTGAACTGGTCAAAATGCGCGGCAAGATCGGCAAGGCACGAGGTCAATGCTCCGTCAATAACGAGGTGGTCAGCGAGGCCGAGGTCACGTTCATGGTCGTGGATGAACAGGAACAATGACAACAACCGGATGCCGGGAAAATGCGGGGCGTGTCCGCACGGAACAGGGAGAAGCGTGCCACGCCATGACTAGCATTCATCCGTCGGCGGTTGTTCACCGCAAGTCGCAGATCGGAGCCGATTGCGAAATCGGACCGTATTGCGTCATCGGCGAGCATGTCGTCCTGGGCAAAGGTTGCCGGCTGTACTCACACGTGGTCATTGACGGGCACACGAAACTGGGGCGGAAAAATGAAATCTTTCCCTTCGTCAGCATTGGATTGAGGACGCAGGATCTGAAATGGAAGGGTGGGGCGACATTTACGGAAATCGGCGACGACAACACTTTCCGCGAACACGTGACCGTCCACAGTGCCACGGGCGACGGTGACACCACGCGGATCGGCTCAGGCAACCATCTGCTGGCCTACTCCCATGTCGCTCACGATTGTTGTCTGGGCGACCATATCATCATGTCGAACGTCGCCACGCTGGCCGGACACGTCCTCGTCGAGGATTACGCGGTTGTGGGCGGACTTGCGGCCGTGCACCAGTTCTGTCGCATTGGCAGGATGGCGATCATTGGCGGCTGTTCGAAGGTCGTGCAGGACGTGCCGCCGTTCATGCTGGCGGACGGCAACCCGGCGGAGACCCGCACCATCAACAAGGTCGGTTTGGACCGCAACGGCGTATCGGAAGAAGTGCAGGGCGTGTTGAAGCAGGCTTACAAGGTCTTATTTCGCGAGGGACTGACCATACCGAATGCGCTGGCCCGCATTGAAGCAGAGCTGCCGGCTTCACCGGAGTTGAAACATCTGGTCCAATTCGTCCGGGCCAGCGAGCGCGGAATCAGCAAGTAACACCATTCCGTGACGTGCTTCTCCAACGTTGACACCTTGGCGGCCGCTCCTTAATTTCTGCGCGTAAATAGCGCGCGCCCGGCCCCGACTTTACGTTTCGGGGCTTTTTGTTGCCGCGGAAAACTCGAAACTATGGCCAATACCATTCTCGTCGGCGCCCAGTGGGGCGATGAAGGCAAGGGCAAAATCATTGACGTGCTTACCGAGCAGGCCGACATCGTGGTTCGGACCCAGGGCGGCAACAATGCGGGGCACACGGTTTTCATCGGACATCAAAAATACGTCCTGCATCTCGTCCCGTCGGGCATCCTGCGCAAACGCAAAATCTGCGTCATCGGCAATGGCGTCGTGATTGACCCGGTCGGCCTCGTCGCGGAGATTGACGGGCTGCTCAAACTGGGCGTCAAGGTGGACGGCAATCTTTTAATCAGTGAGACGGCGCATCTGGTTTTGCCGTATCACCGGGAGCTGGATGCACAGCGCGAAACGTTGAAGGGCCGGAACAAGATCGGCACCACCAAGCGGGGCATCGGACCCGCTTATGGCGACAAGGCGGCGCGCACCGGCCTGCGGGTCATTGACCTCGTCAATCCCGCACGGTTCGAAACGTTGCTTCGGGAAAAGATCAAGGAGAACAATGCGGTTCTCAAGGCGTTTGGCGCAAAGCCACTCTCGTTTCAGGGTGTTCACGCCGCTTATCGCGCGGCTGGCGATCGCTTGAAACCGTTTGTCGCGAACACGGTTGTTTTGCTGCACGAGGCGGTCGGGAAGCAGAAGAATATCTTGTTCGAGGGCGCCCAGGGCACTTTCCTCGACATTGATCACGGCACGTATCCGTTCGTGACGTCGTCGAACACGACAGCCGGAGGTGCCTGCACCGGTTCGGGCGTTCCGCCGCATCGCGTGGATCGCGTGGTGGGTGTGATGAAGGCGTACACGACGCGTGTCGGTGAAGGGCCGCTGCCAACCGAGGACGCAGAGATCGCCGACATGCTGCACGCGATGGGCCGCGAGTTTGGCGCCACGACCGGGCGGGCGCGGCGCTGTGGCTGGTTTGACGCGGTGGCAACCCGGCATGCGACGATGGTCAATGGCATCGATCAACTGGCAATCACCAACATTGACGGGCTGGACTCCCGCGAGACCATCAAAGTCTGTGTCGGTTATCGCGTCGGCACGACGCGCTACGATCATGTGCCGAACGACATCGAAGAGCTGACCAAGTGCCAGCCCGTTTATGTCGAGTTTGCGGGCTGGCAAACGCCGACGGACAAGGCGCGGGGGTGGAAACAGCTTCCAGCGCGGTGCCGCGCCTATTTGAAGGCAATTTCAGAATTGACCGGGGCAAAGTTGTTCATCGCCTCTGTGGGCCCCGGGCGGGAACAAACGATCTTTCTTTAAGCGACCGGTATTGCATGAAGTCCCCGATCAAAGCCGGTACGTCCGGTCCGGCGGCGACGGTCGGCTTGGTGCAGGTGCTCGAAATCCGTGAGCGGTCGCCGGTGGAAAACCTCTATCAGTCCGGGTTGGTATGGCTTGTTACCTTCCCATTGTCGTTAGGTCTGCGATTCCTGAGCGCGGTGAGTTGCATTTTATCCGTCTTCCTTCCGGGTTTCGCTCGGACTTATTTCGAGACGCACGGACCCGGCGAGGCGTTGAAACAGGCGAAAAGATCCTGCACCGTCGCAACTCGACATCCGAACAGCCAGGGTACCACTCTGGCCAGCGAGCATCTTAATGAACTGAATCTCCTTGGCACCGAACCAAAATGAGCGCGCATCCACTTCATCTCAGCCTGCAGGCCAGGGCGGTGGTGCCCACACACGTCGCCATCATCATGGATGGCATCGGACGCTGGGCCCGGCAGCGCCACCTGCCGCGCGTTGAAGGACACCGTCACGGCGTCGAGTCGGTTCGAGCCGTTGTGCGCGCGGCGGGCGAGGCGGGCATCAAGTATCTGACGCTCTACGCGTTTTCGGTCGAGAATTGGAACCGGCCGAAAGACGAGGTGGACACTTTGATGAAGTATCTGGCCCGCTTTCTAAGGAGTGAAATCGCGGAGTTGAATCGCAATAATGTACGGCTCGAAGTGATCGGC
>DATNDF010000326.1 GCA_035607015.1 Candidatus Angelobacter sp.
TATCAAAAAGGCGGCCGTGGCGCCCAGTGTCGAACTGATCGAAACAATTATTGTGCCCCGCACCACGCCGAACAGTACGCCTGCGCCGAGAGTGAGTAATAGTCCGGGTATGAAGAGCACGCAGGCCACCACATAAACGAGCATGAACGTCAGCGTTCCCCAAGGTCCCAAATCATCAATCCAACGCAGAACCTGCCGCACGGGCCCCTGCCAATTTAAAAACTTCATAGCGGTCAGAAGTGCGGTGGCAGCCGCCAGACCGAAGACGGTTGTCGGCTTCAGTTTCAAAGAGTGTGGCTCTGTCGCATGCAATGTGATCGCGGTCGTTAACAGCACCCGCCGCTGACGGGACACTCGCTCGCCGGAGCCGTGACCTTGCAGCCTTCGCCTTTGGTTTCGCGTGGGTGACGCAGCCGGATCAATGAACAATCGAGCGGCTTCACCAGTTCGGGCGGAAGGGGTGCCAAGGGGTCGACAAAGGCGAAGTACTGCCTGTAAGGTTCGTTTTGGAAAAGCTCGTGGGTTTTTCCGCACACGGCATAACGGCGTCCGCGTTCAAGGCGATGTCCGGCGTCGTCGAGGACCTCCTTAAACGGACCAAGATAGATCACCGCCTGGTTGTGGTCGAAACACGGTCCGGCTTTACCTTTGAAAGCTTCGATGGTCATCGAGCGGAATTCGATGCCTTCGACCGTCGCCCACGGCCTGGCATTCCACTTCAGAACCCGCATGCCATGAAAACCGGCCCCGGCAAATGCCCGCAAAAAGCCTTCCTCTGTAAGTGCGCCCGAAATGCACCCGCTCCAGAGTTTGGGATCGTTCTGGAGGCGCACCGGGACCGGCTCGTCGGAAGCGATATCTGAAATCACGGCCCGGCCCCCTTCTTTCAAAACTCTGAATATTTCATCAAACAACTGTCGTTTCGATTTCTGCTCCACCAGATTCAGTACGCAATTGGAGACAACCACATCAATGGAGTTGTCTGCCACGAGCGGCTGCCGGACGCGCAACTCCTGCGCGAGTTCGTTGGCCGCCAGGAATGAGGCGGCCCCGGTGATCGGGCGTTGTTTTAGTTCGTCCTCCAGTGTTTCCAGGTTCAGTGCGAGATCCTGTATCCGGCCTTTCCGAAACTCGACGTTCGCATAGCCAAGCCGTCTGGCAACAAGAGGCGCGTTGCGGCGCGCCACTTCGAGCATCTGATCCGTCATGTCAATGCCGATGATTCTGCCTTGCGCTCCGACGACCTGTGCTGCGACAAAGCAGAGTTTTCCCGTGCCGCTGCCCAGATCGAGAACAGTTTCGCCCGGTTTGAGGTATCGGGTGGGATCGCCACATCCGTAATCCTTTTCGATCACTTCTTCTGGAATGACCTGAAGATGGCCCGGGTCGTAGTCGATTGGACAACACAGGGTGCTCTCAGTCGTTTTTGCAGCAGCCGCGTAACGCTGCTTAACCGCGGATTCGGAATTGATCATATTGATGGCTGGATGCGCCAATCAGCCGGGCGTTGAACCTAGAGGCAAATGCGCGGTCTTACCAGCCGATTATCGGCAGGTACCTGCGGCAGGCAGGTTCAATCAACAGCACCGAACAGGGGCTCACTCGCAGAAGCATGGCTCGGTGGCGGTGAAGAAAAGTGTTCCTGAAAATTTTTGCAATTTGCGGGCACATGTTCCAAGCTTCGGTCATGACGACACCGCTTGCGCTCGTTTTCTACGAAAACCTGTTGCCCGGCAGTCAACTGGTCAACCGCCTGCAGGATCTGGGCTACCGGGTGCAAGCACTCAACGATGTTCGGATGTTGGTCCAGCAGGCGCGCCAGGACAAACCCTTGATCGTTGTCGCGGATCTCTTTTCCGCAACCGGGGACGTTTGTGCAAACATTCGTGAATTAAAAAAGAATTCCGAAACTCAACACATTCCGATAATCGCCTACACCGACCCAAAAAACGAAACGATGCAGTCTGCTGCGACAGCGGCGGGCGCCACAATGGTCGCGGGCAGCGATGCGATTCTAGAACAGCTTCCACAGTTGCTGGATCAGGCTTTGCAGGTGTAATAACATTTATTCGCTTTCAAGTTCGCGCCATTTATGGAACTCCCCGTGGTCAAACTTGCCAGAGGCATTCATGTCCTTCACCTGTTTTATCGCGTCGATCGGGTTCAGTGGGCTCAACTTGCGGAGGGTCAATCCGCGGCGATACTGACCAGACTGGAGGCGCTCTGCCGAGCAAATGCGGGTCCGTCGCATCCGCGATTGACGAGCTATGCAAACATCGGCGGCAAGGCGGACCTGGTTTTCATGCTGACCGCTGCGGAGCTGGGGCAGGCAGGGGAGATTCACCGCGATCTGGAAGGCTGTTTCCCCCCGGGAACACTGAAACGCGCTTACAATTACCTCAGTGTGACCGAACTGCCCGAATATGTGACGTCTGAGGAGGACATGAAGCAAACACTGATTCAGCAGGAAAAACTGGAACCGGGAAGTGATCCGTTTAACAAACGGCTCGCAGAAATGCGCCAGCGACAGGCGGAGTACGAGCATTATCGCCTTTACCCGGAACTGCCTGACTGGGAGGTAATGGCGTTTTACCCGATGAGCAAGCGACGGAATGGCGCCGACAACTGGTATCTGCTGGATTTCGCCGCGAGGAAGAAACTGATGAGCGGGCACGCGCGCGTCGGGCGCAAGTTTGCCGGGCGTGTTTCGCAGCTGATCACCGGCTCGACCGGTATCGACGACTGGGAATGGGGCGTGACCCTGATGGCGCATCAAACGGACGCCTTGAAAGAGATCGTGTACGAGATGCGCTTTGACGAGGTGAGTGCTCGGTATGGCGAGTTCGGACCGTTTTATGTGAATTTGCGGTTGCCGGCGGCGGCCCTTTGGGAGCACCTCCATTTGTGACTCCCTCGTAATTTCTGCCGCGATACGCTTGGACTGAACCGGACAGCGCTTAGAGTATGGGCAATGATGCGGCACCCCTTTGACAGCCGCCAAATTTCGACCTAAACTCCTCCCGTAACTAATTCCGTGAGCGCAGCATCAACGATTAGTGGCGCATGATGGATGCATTGACAAAGCAAGTCTCATCGCGGGATGGGAGGGAGTCAGTTGAGGTGGCGTTCACCCTCATCGAACTCCTTGTGGCGATGGCTGTCATCGCGATTCTCGCGGGGCTGCTCTCGACTGCTGTTATGAAAACAAAGGGCAAAGCGCAGACGATTGGCTGTCTGGGCAACGCCCGGCAGCTCTCGCTGGCGTGGATGCTGTATGCGGCCGACAACGGCGAACGCCTGCCTTACAATCTTGGGAGCATTGCCAACCGCGGCCTTGCACCCCGACGCGACTACAACTGGGTGAACAACTTTCTGGACTGGGCGGTGGACAATGCCGACAACACGAATACCGCGTTTGTAAGCAAAGGAAGCTTTGCTGCATACGCGAGCCGGGTGGCCGCGGTCTATCGCTGTCCCTCCGACCGCGTATTGAGCGAGAGTCAAAGGGAAGCCGGTTGGATGGCACGTGTCCGAAGCTATTCCATGAACGCCATGGTCGGCGATGCCGGTCCCAATTCGGTGTACGGCACGAACGTGTTCAACCCCGCATACAAGCAGTTTCTGAAAGCCACCGATTTCGAGCGCCCGACGGAGATTTTCGTTTTTCTGGATGAGCACCCTGACAGCATCAACGATGGGTATTTTCTTAATCGTCTGGAAGAATTGCAATGGAATGACCTGCCGGCATCCTACCACAACGGTGCGGCCAGTTTCACTTTTGCCGACGGACACGCGGAAACCCACCGCTGGATCGACGCGTCCACGATGCCCCCGGCTCGCGCGTACGCCGCGGCGCTTCCGTTTTCCATTGACCCTGCCCAAAGGGCGGACTTCGATTGGGTCGCAGATCGTGCGAGCGTCGAGCATCTGGACGGTCGCTCGAAGACCAGTTTCTAATCCTTTCTGTTTCTTGTTGGTACCGCAAATGAGCTTGCTCCGCGGACCTCTTGCCGCACAATGCGTCGAGTCCTGTCGTCGCATGGAAGGGTGGCTGAGTGGTTGAAGGCACCTGACTCGAAATCAGGCGTAGGAGCAATCCTACCGTGGGTTCAAATCCCACCCCTTCCGCCACGTTTTGCTTCCTCCCTTGCGCCGATTAAGCTTTGCCGGGTCGCATGAGCGGGAATCCAAACGGCTCTAAACAATTCATCATTGCGCTTGCCGTTGCCCTTGGCGGGGTCGCGGTTGGCTCCTTTGTCGTCATTAAAATGGACCTTCCGGGCCAATCGCAGCGCTCGTTTTTCACTCGGGCGAAACCGTCCCTGCCGGAGCACGCGCTGGATTCCCCGACAAACGGGATGGTTTGGATTTCTGGCGGAATTTTCTGGATGGGCTCTGCAGGAGGCAATCCGGATGAACGACCCGTCCACAAGGTTGCCGTTGACGGGTTTTGGATGGACAAGACGGAGGTCAGCAACGAGCAGTTTGAAGAATTTGTCCGCGCCACGGGATATCTTACAATCGCTGAGCGCAGCCCCGATCCCCGTGATTTTCCAGGCGCGACGGCCGAACGACTCGTGCCGGGCTCTGTCGTCTTTAATCCGCCGGCGAGAGAAGTGTCGCTCGAAAATCACTACCTCTGGTGGAAATGGACGCCCGGCGCCAGCTGGCGCCACCCCGAGGGGCCGGGTTCCGATGTAAAGGGCCGTGAAAAACACCCCGTCGTTCATGTGTGCTGGCTCGACGCGCTGGCATATGCCACATGGTCAGGGAAGCGTCTGCCAACTGAAGCCGAATGGGAGTACGCTGCGCGTGGTGGACTCGATCGTAAGCCCTATGTCTGGGGCGATGAATCAACGCCGGGGGGGCGATGGCAGGCAAATATCTGGCAGGGCCGCTTTCCGAACGAAAATACGCAACGCGACGGTTTTCGAGGAACAGCGCCCGTCGCGAGTTTCCCGTCCAATGGTTACGGATTGTACGACATGGCCGGCAACGTTTGGGAATGGTGTAGCGATTGGTACCGGCCCGATTACTATGCAGCAAGCCCCCTGAACAATCCTCGTGGCCCGTCTGAAAGTTTTGATCCTGATGAACCGCAGATTCCGAAAAAAGTGCTGCGCGGCGGTTCCTATCTTTGCAGCGATCTCTATTGTACAGGGTATCGGCCAAGCGCACGAATGAAATCATCCCCGGATACCGGTCTTTCGCACGCCGGCTTTCGCTGCGTCAAGGACGCGCCGCCTCCTCATTGACTGCCGCCGCAGTCGGAGTCATCGCACGACTTGCTTTGACAGATCAGGCTTTCCTCGTGTGGCAGGTTTGATCGGCCAGTTCTTTGATTCGGAACGCGCGGTTCTCAGGTAGGCCTCTATTTTCGCCACGATGCCCGGATTTTTGTCCGCGACATTTTCATTTTCGCCAGGGTCAGCCTTGAGGTTGTAGAGTTCAAGTGGTTTGTCCGTCTCGAGTTTTACCGCCTTCCAGTCGCCCATGCGCGCGGCCTGCTGGAAACCGCGCTCGTGGAATTCCCAATAAAGAAACTCGTGTTGATTCGTTTGTTCCAAACCAATCAGGGCAGGCAGCATTGAAAACCCGTCGAGACCTTGCGGTGGCCGGACTCCGGCTATCTCCGCGGCGGTGGGCAGAAAGTCCCAAAACGCCCAGACTTGACCGTTTGTCGAGCCGGCTTTGACATGGCCGGGCCAACGGACGATCATCGGCACTCGGATGCCGCCTTCGAAAAGGTCTCGTTTGATACCGCGCAAGTTGCCGGAGCTGTCAAAATATTTTGGATTCACGCCACCCTCCCGGTGCGGGCCGTTGTCACTGGCGAAAAAGATGATCGTGTCGCGTTCCAGCTTCAGTTCTCTGAGTTTTTCCAGAACCTTACCCACGTCCGTGTCGAGGCGAGTGATCATCGCAGCCTTGTTTTTCTCCGGCTGCGGCCAGCCCTCGTTTGAGTAGGGCGCATCACCGGGCACTTCCATGCCATTGCCGGTCCTGGCACCAAGTTCGTTGTTGGCGTGAGGGAGGGTGTAAGCGAGGTAAAGGAAAAAGGGATGCTTCTGATTGATGCGAACGAAATTGGTGGCCGCGCGGGTAAACCAGTCATTTGAATAATCCCGTTTCTGTCCGTTCGCGTTGCCGGGGACGGGCCATCGCCGTTCGTTCCTCCAGAGGAATTCCGGATAGTAGTTGTGCGCATGAACCTGATCGAGGTATCCAAAGAATTCATCGAAGCCGTGTTTGTTCGGAATGCCGGTGGTTCCCTCATTGCCCAGTCCCCATTTGCCGATGAGCGCCGTCCTATAGCCGGCCGGCTTGAGGACCTCGGCAATTGTCAGGTCGTCCGCTGCGAGTGGCACATTCGCGTTGCCGCGGATGCGTGCATGGCCGGTGTGCATCCCGGTCATCAGGCAGCAGCGTGATGGAGCACAGACCGTGCAGCCGGCATAACATTGCGTGAACCGCATACCCTCCCTGGCCAGGCCATCAATGTTTGGCGTCCTGATTTTGTTTTGGCCGTAGCAACCCAGATCACCGTAACCGAGATCATCAGCGAGTATGAGGATGATATTTGGCGGATTTTGTGCCCGGCGGGCGCGCAGACTTTCCAAAGACGGCGCCTGACCATGCGCTAAAAGGAAGCCAGCGAAAACCGTGGTGCATGCTACGATACGTCGGCAGAAATGCATGGGAGAATATTAAAAGACCACAATGACGCGGCCAACAAAAATAGCGAACATTTGACGCCAATCGGTGCCGCAAAACTGTAAATGAAGTGAACCGACGAAACATCCACACTTTGCCAATTTGGTAAAACTAGTCCTTGACGTTGACGCCCCGGCGTCCTTAAATGACGCCGGTATTTCGAGGCGCATGCGCGTTTCCATAAACTGAAGCGGACACCGGTTGGTGGGGGCCAACGGGTGTCCGCTTCAATTTTGTGCCTCAGAGAACAGGAGCAAGTTATGGCCAGTGGCAAAGTCAAGTGGTTCGACAATAAGAAAGGGTTTGGCTTCATCGCCCAGGAAACCGGCCAGGATGTGTTCGTTCATCACACTGCCATTCAGGGACAGGGCTTTAAAACCCTGAATGAAGGCGAAGTCGTTCACTTTGAGATTGTCGAAAGCGCCAAAGGGCTGAAGGCGCAGAATGTTCAGCGCGCGCAGCAGTGATCCTGCGGGTACTGCGCTGCACTCTGTAGTTTTTCGTTCACGTCTCCGCGTGGAGGGAATAGTCTTCCGTGATGTCCGGCGATTTCATGCGTCCAGTTGCCAGCCTTTACGTACATGTGCCCTTCTGCGCGCACAAATGTGAATACTGCGCTTTTTACTCGGAGAAGGCTGGCAGCGAAACCGTCAAGCGTTACGTCGCAGCTCTGATCAAGGAGCTGGAACTCGTGACGGCGGACCTGGAACCTTCCACGGTGTTTTTTGGCGGAGGAACGCCGTCGTTGCTTGGTATGCGCCAGTGGGAACAGGTTCTTTGCGCCATGGAGAGATTGAACCTCCTCGGCGCCGCCGAATGGACAGTGGAGTGTAATCCCGCGACGGTTTCAGCTGACAAAGCCAGACTGCTGCGATCGTACGGGGTCAACCGCATTTCAATGGGTGTACAGTCGCTCGATAGCGATTTGCTCGACCGACTGGGCCGCGTTCATACTCGCGACATGGTTTTCAAGTCGTTCGATATTTTGCGCGCTGCCGGATTCGACAACATCAATCTGGATTTGATGTTCGCGATTCCGGGCCAGACACTGGAAATGTGGCGCGCGACGCTCAAGGAAGCGCTCGCCCTGGGCAGCGAGCACCTCTCCTGCTACGAAGTGATTTATGAAGAGGACACCCCGCTGTTCAACCAACTGCAGGCCGGACAGTTCGAAGTGGACGAGAATCTGGCTTGCGCGATGTACGATGAACTCCTTGAACGCGCCGCCGTGGCCGGTTTCGTGCAATACGAGATCGCGAATTTCGCTCGCGTGCGCTCAACCCACGATTCAGAAGTGCCCGATTACGCTTGCCGGCACAACATCAACTACTGGCGCGGCGGATCATTTTACGGGCTGGGCCCGAGCGCGACGGGGCGCGTGCGAGGCGTGCGAACCAAGAATTGGTCGAACACAATCCTTTACTGCGAGCAACTGGAGAAGGGGAGCCGCGCCATCGAGTCGAGCGAACAGCTGCCGCCCCTGGCGCACGCGGGAGAAGTCGCCGCGTTTGGCCTCCGCATGAACGCCGGCTGGCCCTCCGGCTTGTTCCAGCAAACGACCGGTTACGATTTGCGTGAGGAGTGGTCGTCGGAGATGGAATGGTTGTGTCGACAGGGTTGGGGTTTCCTTGAGAGCGACCGCTTTAGGCTCACGCCCGAAGGATTGCGATTCGCCGACGCCGCCGCCGAATTGTTTTTGAGACCGCAACTTCGTGAGGCTGACGTGGAGCGAAATCTCGATCACGACATTCCCGTGTTGAGATGATCACGGAAAGAAAAGCCTACTTGTCCTTCAACTCGATTTCACCGCGCCAGTCGAATGGCGGAGGATGGATCCGAAGGTCGGCGATCTGTTGCAGGTAGAACCTGGCAGGACCGTCGTCGGGTCGGATTTCGAGGGTGTGCCGGAATCCGGCTTCGGCAGCTTCGAGGTTGTTTCGTTGAAATTCCTGAAGTGCCCCTGCGAAGACATCGCGCCAGCTCTTTGTCACCTCCGCCTGGTCGCGTCGTCCCAGAAGGTCATGCACTTCGACCAGTTTCTCAAATCCCTTCAGGCGGAAGTTTCCTGCCAGACGGCTGACGATCTCACTGCTGCATCCCTCGAGCGTTTCTCGGGTGACCAGAATGTCGGTACCGAGATATTTGTTCAAACCTTCCAGACGAGACGCGAGGTTCACGTTTTCGCCGATCGCCGTGTAGTCAATGCGCGTGGTGCTGCCGAAGTTACCGACGTTGGCAAGTCCGGTGTGAATGCCGATGCGCGTCCTTAATTTGAGAGCGGATTGTTTCCCGCTGAAGCGGACCTCCTTGCTGT
Organism: Candidatus Angelobacter sp.; assembly: GCA_035607015.1. Taxonomy (NCBI): domain Bacteria; kingdom Pseudomonadati; phylum Acidobacteriota; class Terriglobia; genus Candidatus Angelobacter; species Candidatus Angelobacter sp. The sequence continues at coordinate 9,029 of DATNDF010000326.1, forward strand.
TGAGAAGAATCGCGGCGGTGCAAGCCAGTTCGCGGTGTTTGGGTTGAGGGTCCGGCGCATTCCAGACGGCGAGGATGGCGTCGCCGATGAGTTTGATGACCGTGCCTTCGACCTGATGGACGCACGGAATGGTCGTCCCGAAGTACTCATTCATGGCGCGGGCGAGATCGTCAGGGTCCATCCCTTCGGAGAGTTTGGTAAAATTTTCAATGTCAGTGAACATGATGCTTAGCATTTGCTTTTCCGCACCCGGCTTCAACAGTTCGGGATGGCGGACAAACTGTTTGATGCGCTTGGGCGAGAGATGGAGTGACAGGGAATGTTCGAGTAACCTCTTTTCCACGTAGAGATCGAGCCAGTTGGAAACAAGGGAGCCGAACAAGGCCAGGGGAATTTGAACCATTACGGGGATCGCCCACGCGAACCAGACTCGATCGTAAACAAACAGAACGTAAGCAAACGTTGAAATCATTACGGCGCCTCCAAGCGCAATACGGACGGCGGCCGGTGAAGCGACGAGCGTCAGACCATAACCGAACAGGATTCCGGCAAGGGCAAGAAGCGCCAATTCGATTGGTTCGGGCAGTCGCCTTAGCCAATCGTTGCGAAGCAAATTCAAAAATATTGTCGTGTGTATTTCCACGCCGGGAGAAGAGAGGTTCAAAGTCAATCGGCCACGGGCATAGGGTGACTTAAACTCATCTCGCCCCGATCCTGTGAAGCCCGCCGTCGGTTGTGCTCCGACAAAGACGACCTTACCGCGGAAAAAATCGGGTGGTAGCTCGGCCGATCCGCCGAGCAGGACGCGCGAAATGCTGACGTTCGGAATGGCGCCCGGTGGCCCGTAGTAGTTGATCCACCGGGGCGCCAATCGCTGTTCGGGATGGCGAGTCACCTCCGCTCCGATCAGTTCCGCCGCCGCCCATGCGATGCTTGGCGGGTCCTCGAGCGAAAAGCCGTGAAAGTGTTTGCGAACGGCGCGATCGGCATCGACCGTGTGCATGACTAATCCCATCCCCGCTGCCGAATTGAGAAAAATATCAGCTGGTCGGCTCAGGGCATGGCCGGAGGCCGTAAGGTCCCCCGGATCGATGAACCCGCTTTCGACGGTTGTCAGCTCGGCACCCAAAATAATTTTGCCGCAACCCCGCATGGCTTTCGCCAGGCTTTGGTCTGCCTGCGGAGATCCGGGATCAATGAAAAGGACGTCGAAGACGACGGCCTTCGCGCCGCCCGCGGTCAGTCGTTCGAGGAGTTGAGCGTAGAGCGAGCGGTCCCAAGGTGCGTTTGAAGGTTGGTTCAGAGCGACGCGCGACTGATCATCCAGATAAACGATGACCGCCTCGTCCGGCCAGATGTTCTTTCTTAGATTGAAAGGCAGGTCATAACTCAGGTTGACCAGACCCGCGCCTATCGAAACATCTTTGACCTTGAGTTCAAGAAGAAGAATACCCGCCAGAACCGTGACGACGGCGATGACGAGTCCTGCCTTCCGATGCGCGACCAAATTCTTTGCGATTGCTCTGGCTGATCCCACGGGATACGGGTTCTGGGACATTTAGTCCGGCGGCAATCTCATTTAAAGCGCGTCTCCTTAAAAGTAGAATTTGAAGCTCGCTGCCAGCGTCCGTTCGCGCGGCAGTTCGGAATAGAGGGTGACCGGATTCAGGCGGTAATCCTGGTCGGTGATGTTCAGCAAGCCGAGCTTGAGTTCCGCACGCCGGTGCAGGAATCGATAGCCAACGAAGGCGTTGAGTTGCCAGAAGTCATCGCCCGGAATGTCCGGAGAATAGCCCTGGTTGGACTGTTGCGACCAGACCGTGTCAATTTGACTGAACAATCCGCATGGATGGTTGAAGCGGGCGAAGAGGTTCACTTGATGAAGAAACGCCCGGACATCCTTGCCTGGATAGCCCACGGTTCCGGGGGGAATGTCGGGGAATTGATCGTTCAGATCCGCTTGCGTAAGCTTGTAGCTCGCACCGATCGAGAAATAGTCACCGAGCAGTTGGTTGGCGTAAAGCGTCAGCGACCTTTCACGGAAGGCCAGGTGTTCGCGGGTGCTCGAAGGACTGTCGGGTACTGGAATGAAGATACTGTTGGTGAATACCCCCGGAGATGCGTCCGCCTTTGAGTAGAGGATTTCGCCGATGACGCCGATGTAGGTTCCAGTAGGTAGTTTCTGATCCAGCGCCGCGTCAAACGTTTCAAACTTTGAACCGGGAATTGATCCTTCCACTGACTCCGGAATAACACTGCGAAAGGCCTGGTTGAACCCTCCGACTTGCGTCGGTTCAAGCCGGACGCTGTTGTCGTAGAAAACGCCGCCCAGGGAGCGTGTAAAGGCTCCACGAATTGTCGTGTATTTCCAGGGGGTCCAAATCAGTCCCGCTTTGGGGGAAACCTGGTCTTCCGTCACCTGCGCGTCGGTCAATGGCGGGCTGTCGATGTTGCGCGGAAAATAAAGGCGATCGTAACTGACTCCGGCCGTCAGTTGAAGGGGTTCGAGGATTTGCCACGCGTAATAGCTGTAGAAATTGAGTCGTTGCAAATCAGCATGCACCTCGTCCGGGAACGTTTGAGGTGGCAGCGTATTTGGCCGCGTGAGCGTGTCCGCTGTGTCCGACCAGCCCGACTGAAATCTTCCGCCAACGATGAGAGTGTGCTTGTCGACCGCCCATAGTTGTTGGAGTTCGGCCGAATAGGCTTCAAATTTACTCTGGTAGTCCACAGAGAACGGCTCTCCGCTCACAGAGGTCACCGTGCCGCCGGCGTACCGTGGGAAAAGCACGGTGGAAGAGGGGTCGTTTATTTTAAGCGTGTCATTGAGCCGCGCTGCTAGGAACAGCGTGTGCATACCGGGATTCCATTCGTGATGGTAACCTGCATAGATATTGGGTTCCTGCGTTTCTTTGGTCCTGAGCGTCAGACTGCCAGACGACTGGTCGTAAAGCTGCCGCACGTCGCCGGCGTCGATGCTTTGGTATTGAGCTTCGAGGTACACACTGTCCCCGGGTGCAACCTGCTCCTTGAATCGAGCCGACAAGTTGAGGCGGTCAATATCGTTGTTCGCGCGCTGGCCGTTATCGAGGAGGTAATCGGCGTCGAGGGAATAGCTGAAGTTGCCGAGCGTGCCGTACTGCGACCCGGTCTGGTGCCAGTTGCCGCCACTGAAGTACTCCGTGCTCGAAATGACCCCGGCCGGTTTGGGTCGAAAAATTTTGAGTATTCCTGCTGCGAAACGTAACTGGAGAGCGATCCCGCGCCCACGGGCGAGAGGAGATTTGCCATCAATAATTCACTGAGCCAGGGAGTCTCGTAACGCAGGTTGATCTGCTTCGGGTCGCGCAGCGTGTCGTAGCTGTTGGCGAGGAACAAGTGCGCAGAGAAGTTCGCGTAATCACTATTCACCGCCCGCGATGCTTCGCGCACGCTCACATCGGTCATTCCAGCATCGCGATAAATGGCGGCGAGATTGGCCCCGCGCACGGAGCGATCTTGATCGAGCAGCAGTCGTGAGCGGAAAACGCTGCGATTATCGTTCAATTCCTGCGATTTCTCAAGGTCACTTACACTTTGATTGATTTTGTTTTCCCTCTGATCCAACAAAGCGGAGTAAAGCCATGGGGTCGGATCCCGAGCATCGAGACGCTTCGCCAGTCCGAGTTCCTTTCTGGCGAGTCTATCGTCACCCGCATTGTCGAACGCCTTACCGAGATAACTGCGCAGGGCCGAGCGGCCCGGTTCGAGTGCGGCGGCGACTTGCAGATCACGGCGTCCCGCGTCGGAGTCGCCTTGCTGAATGCGACACAATCCACGTCCCAACCATGCGTTGCCGAGCGCCGGGTCAAGCGCGATGGCCTTGTCGAAAAGAATGAGAGCGTCGCCGATCTGATTCCGCGCGGTTAGAAGAAAGCCTTCCAGGGAAACTGCCTCGGCGTTGCGCGGGGATAATTCGAGGGCCTTCTCCAGGGCGGTCAACGCCTGTCGCGTGCGCCCGAAGCTGAATTCGAGTTCCGCGACGCGCTCCCAGGCAAAACCGGAATTGGGCGATTTTACCGTGGCAGAGGTCGCAGCGTGCAAAGCCGCTTCGAGTTGAGACCGTGACTGGAGGTAATATGACTCGGCCAGCCACTCGGTGGCCAGTTGCGGAGGGGCGACACGGTTCCAGGGTTGAAGCTTTACGGCGGCGATCATTTCCTCCAGTGCCCCTGCGAGGGGCGACGCGGACTGAAGCTGTTTAAGCTGCGCGTCGGTCTGTTCAACCTGACCGACCGCCAACAACAACGCCGCCCGATAGATTCGTTCGGGGTCGGAGTCCGGGTTGCGATTCTCCGGGTAAGCGGCGAGCGCCTGCAACAGATCACCCTGCCGATAGGCCGCAAGCGACGCGGAGAGGATCTGCCGCGTGCCAGCGCTGAGTTCCAGTTCGTCCACATCGAGTATGCCAGGGTAGTAGAGACACCATTGAATGATGTTGATGGCATCAATAAGGGCGGTTCGTTCGGGCGCTTTGCCCGGGTCGATCACCCCTTGTTCACCCGTTTTCAAATCAACCTGGCCGTGTTCGTTGTTCAACGCGACGAGACCGTCAATCAGCGACAACACGGTGCGTCCGTCTTCGGCTACGGCGAGGTTGAACTCTGTGCCACGGATCGCTCCCGAGGCCAGCGGCGTGCGAAATTCAACCGTCGCGGGTCTTTCGCGGCTGAAAAAATAGGTTGAACCCGAATTCAAATCGAGGACCGGCGCGTTGTTTTCCCTCGGCGGCGGCTGGATTTTCAACGTGGTTAGCTCATTGACGCGAAGCACGCTTTTCTCCGACAGGCGGAGTGTGGCGCGGCTGCGTATGCCCGTGCGCAAACGGTCGCCGATTTGGAGAACCTGGTTGGTGAGGGCGGCCGACCAGCTTGTCGTCCCCACGGCGGAAATCTCGAC
>DATNDF010000327.1 GCA_035607015.1 Candidatus Angelobacter sp.
TCGGGCGTGTTTTCATTCGCGGACGGTCACGCAGAGGTCAAGAAGTGGCGAGATCCTCGAACCGTCGTGCCAATGAAACACGTGTGGCGGTCTGAGGGCGAGCCTTCTCCGCACAATCCGGACATACTGTGGCTGCGGGAGCGAGCGACGAGCAAGAAACCCGCCGCTTGGTAAGTGCTTGCCAGTGGTGTGAAACTTTCAACTCAGAGCCAGCGAGTCCGCAAGCGAGGCTTTACGCTGATTGAATTGCTGGTCGTGATTGCCATAGGCACTATTCATAACCGAGAATCCCGCTGCATATTCGAACTCGGTACTTGGTTCAGGCAGGGACTCTCTCAAGTTCCTTGCGTTTGCCCAAGGCCTCAAAAAATTCCTCCGCGACGATGTAACCGACGCATTCCGGCGCGCCGCAACGGCAGGGATGTTCGCGGTAATCCTCCAGGCAGTAGCCGTAGTTGAAGGTGAGTTCCTCGCCGGAAGCAATGTCGCGCCGGGCGACGATCCAGATACAGCCGTCAATCAGCTCGGCGTCGCAGTTCGGCGCGCAACTGTGATTGAGGAACCGGGCCGGATTCCACCCCACCGCGCCGTCGAGGTCCCATTCATGATCAAGTTCGAAGATGAAGGTGTTGCCCGTCTCGCAGCGCCGGTTCGATTCCGCTTTGGAAATTCTTTCGCCGACGTATTCAACCACCAGCGTGCCCGCGCGAATCGGCGCGGTCGCAAAACCGCCAACGCCATGAACCGGTGACGGCCTGATTTCAAACGTTGTCGGCGATGGGCGTTCCGGCATCGGACTCGATGAATAACGGTTCATGACGCGGCCGCATCGTCAACCCGGCGGGCGACCGGTTCCTCCCGCCGAACGGGAGTCTCTTTGGCGGATTCGACTGCCACGGTCGCGGGCGCTCTGGACGGCAGTTGGATCAGCACGTTGGCCGCGGTGATGAGTCCTCCACCGATCAGCAGGCTGGCGGTCAGTTTTTCGTTCGCGTATTCGATGGACGACCATCGTGAAAACCACGCCGGCAGAAACAGGGCGAAGGCGCTCGCGAAGACAGGTTCAATGCAATAAATCAATCCGGCCTGAGTGGCGGTCACATGGCGCTGCCAGTGATTCATCAGCAGGTAACCGCCGAAGGTACAGAAGAAGACGAGGATGCCGAGGAACCCGAGCGCCGCGCGCGAATCGTAGGCGAGCAGCCAATCGCCCGCCTGCCGGGTCGTGAGCAGCGCGACGGGCAGACAGACCAGCGCCATGACCGTAAACATCACGATCGAGAAATGGCGCACGTTGTTGGCGGCGTACCGGGGGCGTTCGAGCCACAGGATTTGTCCGGTAAAGATCACCGATGCAGCGATCGTTTCCAGTTCGCCGCGTCCGAAACGCGCGTGCCGCCAGTCCACCCGGGCCAGCACCGCCACACCGACAATCACCATTGTGCAACTCGCAAGAATCCTTTTCGCCGGCCAGCGACGCTCCCGCAGCGCAATCCACAGCGGGATGATGAGGCAGTAGCACTGGGTCAGAAAGGCGGAGGTGGACGCCGGGGTGTAGGCCATGCCATCCACCTGCAACAGGATGCCGCAACCTCCGAAAAGTCCCAGGCCCAGGCCTTGTTCGATTTCCAGCCGCGCGAAGCGCGTCAATGAACGCGGCGAAAGCAGCGACAGAACGAGCGCGGCGGCCGCGAAGCGGTAAATGACGCAGAGCGATGCGATGAACCAGCTGTTGGCGGCAGGCAACAGGTCGCGCTGCGACATCTCCAGCGCCTTGGTGGCGGGAAAACTCAGTCCCCAAAATGCGGTGGCGACGATCAGCATTTGGGTGGCTTTGAGCCGTTGGGCGTCGCTCGACATGGGCGGAACATATCGGGCGTTTCCAGACGAGGCAAAGTGATTCGTTGATTGCGATTCGCGGCGATTTCAGCTAAGCATTGAGCGCGGCCGCGAGCGGGAAGCCGATATGAAACATCGCCCGTCCAGTTGTCGTTCGATGCCAGGCGGAATTCTTTTCGCGAGTTCGCTTCTCACGGCGGGTCTTCACACGATCAACGCGGCCGTGATCAGCGTCACTCCCGCCGATTCCTACGCCAAAATGGAGGCCGCGCGCGCGGGCGACGAGGTGGTCATCGCGCCGGGCACGTATGCTTTTCGTTTGTACTTCAGCGCCGCGGCGTCGCCGGACAAACCCATCGTCATTCGCGCGCAGGATCCGGCGAACAAGCCGGTGTGGGACCTGAGCGGCACGCTGGTGGAAAACGCGCCCGGCAGTTACACGGCGGGCGACCGCGGCCGCGGCGGCTGGCAGTTCAGCGGCGCGAGCAACTACCAAATTTCAGGGATTGTTTTCAATGGTTGCCGCACCGCCGGCCACAACTCGGCCGGCGTCCGCTACTACAACGGCTCGACCAACCTTTACTTCAAGGACTGCGTCTTCCGGTTGAACGACAACGGAATCACCGGCGGCACGCAGGAAAGCGCGGCAACGGTGGAATTCTGCGAGTTCGATCGGAACGGCAACACCGCCGCGTCGTTGTCCGCGCCGACGCATAATCTCTACATTTACGGCGGCGTCTTCGCGATGCGGTTCTGTTACGTCCACGACAGCGTGCAGGGCCAGAACTTTCACATCCGCTCGCGCATCGCGACGCTCGAATACAACTG
>DATNDF010000328.1 GCA_035607015.1 Candidatus Angelobacter sp.
CATCGAGATCATCCGCGACCTGCGCCTCGGCGCCTTTGACGTGCTGATCGGCATCAACCTGTTGCGCGAGGGCCTCGACATTCCCGAGTGTGCCCTGGTGGCGATCCTCGATGCCGACAAGGAGGGCTTCCTGCGCAGCGAGACCTCCCTGATCCAGACCATCGGCCGCGCCGCGCGCAATGTCGACGGCTGCGTGCTGCTCTATGCCGATCAGGTCACCGGCTCGATGCAGCGCGCCATCGAGGAGACCAACCGGCGGCGCGAGAAGCAGGTCGAGTACAACAGCGCGCACGGCATCACGCCCGAGAGCATCAAGCGCTCGATCCACGACATCATGAACAGCGTGTACGAGCGCGACCACGTGCTGATCGCGACCGGCGACGGGGCCGGCGAGTTCGCCGAGGCCGCCACCATCGGGCACAATCTGCAAGCGGTGGTGGCCGACATGGAGACGCGCATGCGCGAGGCCGCCGCCGATCTCGACTTCGAGCAGGCCGCGCGCCTGCGCGACGAGATCAAGCGCCTGCGCCAGACCGAGCTGGCGGTGCTGGACAATCCGACGGCGAAAAACGTGATGCTGGCGCAGGATTCAAAGCTGCGCCGGGCGGTCAACCGCCCGCACAAACCCCACCTCGGCGAAATGGGCATCGCTTTGTCGCACGAGGTCAGGCCAGCGCGCTCTTCTTCCACCTCCCCCCTTGCGGGGGAGGTGGACGCGAAGCGCCGGGAGGGGGGTGCGCGCAAACCGACGCTCGATGAAATGGGCCCCGGTGTGGAGAGCGTGCCGTCGCGCGCGGACAGCCCGCGCAGCAAGCTCGGACGACCGGGGATGCGGGGCGGGTTTAAGAGCAACCGGGGACGATGAACCTAGATCTCCAGTCTTGATTGGCTCGCCGGATACTGCAACTCTTACGAGCGGGCGAGGAGCGCAGTGAACGTCGGGAAATGATCAATTTATTCATTGCGAACACAGATAACGGTTGGTTCGATTTCTTGGCAGCCCAGCCAAATTTACCGGAGGTAAATTTTTGGTGGCCGGGCGAAATGAACTTCCGCGCTCTTCAGCCAGGAGAGTTACTCGTTTTCCGATTGAAAAGCCCAAGAAACAAAATTGGCGGCTTTGGTGTATTCAGCAATCATTCGCTCTTACCCATCCAATTAGCTTGGGAGACTTTCGGCCCCAAAAATGGAGTCGCATCATTTGATGCTCTCCGTGATTCGATCGCTAGGTATCGCAATGACAACACGGTTGGGCCAAACACCAACATTGGCTGCACTGTGCTGGTTGAGCCTGTCTTTCTTCCACCTGAACGATGGATTGATCTTCCGCCGTCATGGTCGTCAAGTATCCAACGTGGAAAGGTTTATGCGACTGGGCATTCGGAAGGTCTCGACCTATGGAATCGCTTGACCGACAATCTCGGACCAACTTTGCCGCTTCCAAATTTTGAAGTGGCTGAAAATCAACAGGCCCGATACGGTACTCCGGTTTTAATCCGCCCAAGGCTTGGACAAGGAGCTTTCCGAGTAGCGGTCACCGAAGCATATGGCCGGCAGTGCGCCGTTTCAGACGGCAAGGTTCTTCCGGCATTAGACGCCGCTCACATAAAGCCGTACGGCAAGGGCGGCCAACACGTCGCGCCAAACGGTATTCTATTTCGGAAAGATATACACAGCGTCTTTGACGCCGGATACGTAACCGTGGATGAGAATTACCGCTTTGTGGTGAGCGAACAAATCAAAGAGGTTTTCAACAATGGGGAGGAGTATATTCGGTTGCACGGAAAGTTCTTGAGACTTCCAAAACAGCGGTCTGAATGGCCCGACCCGAATTTTATTTATTGGCATAACACTGAGAAGTTCGTTGGGTAACTGCGGGCCGCAACGTAATGAAACTTGGCTTTGAAGAACAGCAAACTCCCTACTCTAGCGGCTCGCAAAGTGCCCGCGCCTGGACCGAGCGCTGGGTTCACGACTGGGTCTATTGCCCGAACTGTGGTAATCAGAAGATCGACCCTTTTCCAAATAACAGTCCTGTTGCGGATTTTTTCTGCGGCGCGTGCAGCGAAGAATACGAGCTCAAGAGCCAGAGAAACCGCTTTGGCGACAAGGTACTCGATGGGGCCTACGACGCGAAATGTGAGCGGCTGGCTGCAAGCAATAATCCAAGTTTGTTCTTGTTGAACTACGATCTGAAGCGGCTGAGCGTCCTCAATCTGCTCATCGTTCCGAAACACTTCTTTATTCCCGAGATCATCGAGAAACGGAAACCGCTCGCGGCAACCGCGCGGCGGGCGGGGTGGGTCGGATCGAAAATCCTGCTCGGCCAAATTCCCGAGTCGGGCAAAATCTACATCCTGAAAGACGGCGTGCCTCAGTCGAAAGACGCCGTTCTCGCGGAGTGGCACAAGACGCTGTTCCTGCGTTCCGAGTCGCTGGAAGCACGGGGCTGGTTGATTGAAGTTATGAGGTGCGTCGAATCCATCGGCAAGCGCGACTTCGAGATCGATGACGTTTACGCCTTCGACGAGCATCTTAGCCGCCTCTATCCCGGTAACCAGAACGTCAGGCCGAAAATCCGACAGCAA
>DATNDF010000329.1 GCA_035607015.1 Candidatus Angelobacter sp.
CGGCAAGGACCCGCCGGTGAATTCCCAATCGTCCGGCCAGCATTGCCACGCGATATTGCAGCGCTTCGTCTCTGACAGTCTGGCGCCGTCGGCGAAACAGAACGGATAGCGCGTGCGCCAGACAACTGCGAACGATGACCAGCCCGGCGCCCGCCAGCCAGATCAATCCCAGCGAAAGAACGCCCAGCGCGTCCGAAAAATCTTCCTGCGACCAACGTTTGATGAAATCCCGCTCGGTCCTCGGCAGAAGGGCAGTTTGTGCCATCGCGTTTGGCGTCTGGATAACCGTCTCTGACGGTCCCGTGGTTTCTGCAGACTCACGCTGCCCGCCCTGTCCAAAGCGCTCCGCGATCTTGTCGCCAGATCGCTCAGTCAGTTTCAGCGGGACTTCCCCTCCGGCCTGCCCGCTTACGACTATTGTCACCATCGCACGGTTCGGGGATCTGGACTTCGCCGCGAACCGACCCAGGACGCTCCGGCCCGTACCGGTCAACTCAACCGTCGTCAGGCCCAACAAGCTCAACAGGCAAATCTGCCAGACCGTCCGCCGCCACCATGCCGATTTCGTGAATCGCAAAAACAGGGCGGATGCGCCCACAACGAACGTGATCTCCGCTGCGAGCAGGCCGAGCAGTTGAAACCAGATGTTCACGGTCGGCACGGTGTTCATAGGGATCTTTTCCTTTCCGCGATCAGTCTTTCCAGTTTGGACAATTCCTCGCGGCTGACTTCACGCGTGCTCAACAGATGGGTTACCATGTCAGCGAGGCTGCCCTCGAACAGGCGGTCCAGCAGATGGTCGGACATGCCGCGTGTCACAGCGTCGGCGGCGACGCCGGCCCGATAGACGAAGCTGCGGCCTTCGACACGGTGTTTGACGAGCGCTCGTGCCTCCATTTTGCGAAGCATGGTGGCGATGGTGGTGTACGCGAGGTTGTTGTTGTCCGCGAGAGCCCCATGAACATCGGCAACGGTTGCCTCGCCGCGCTCCCACAACACCTTCATGATCCCGAGCTGGAGATCCCCAAGACGATGGACTTTGGTTTTACTCACGCGACACCACCTGAACGACCTTAGTAATACTACCCAGGTAGTATTATGTCAACCGGAAATTCTGATTTCCTTTCATGCTCGCGCGAATCGGTCAAAGCGTGTCTCCAAAACGTGACCGGCCCGATTGATTCGCCAGTCCCCCTTTATCGTATCAGTGCTTTGGGCCTTGTTTTGATTCTCCTCATTGCGCTCGCGTCAGCGCAGCCACAGATCAATGGGTTTCTGCACCTTCGGGCGAAATGGCAGACGAACCTTTCGACCCGTTCGCGCCGATTGGTAGGCAGCGTTCATGATTTCCAGCACCGCGCGGCCGTCCTCGCCGGTGACAAGCGGTTGTTTATCTTCGCGGACACACTCAATGAAATGCTTCAGTTCCTGGGGATAGCCCTGATTGAATGCCTCCTCGAAAATCGTGAACGTCCAGCCCTTGGTCGAGCCGGCTTTTTCCATCGCATACCCGTAGCCCTTTTCGCTGTAGGTAAGTGCCGAGTTGCCCACGAACAAATCGGCATAAATCACACCCGCGTCCCCATAAACCTCCACGCGATCATCCATGCCACCGTGCTTGGACCAGCTGTTCTCCGCCACGCCAAACGCTCCGCCCTCAAACTCAACGATACAAAGTGAATTCACTTCGGCGCGCGTGCGCCGTTTGTGGATCAATCCGCCCTGCATCTGGGCATAAACGCTCCGCACCTTTGGCCTGCCACCGAGCATCCAACGAAACCAGGCAACACCGTGGCAGCCCATATCCATCAGGGCGCCGCCGCCGGACTTGTTGATGTCATAAAACCACTCGCTGTGGGGACCGCTGTGCTTCTCACACTGGCGCATCTGGAAAATTTTCCCGACCGCACCCTCGCTCACCAGCTTGCGGACGCGTTCATATTTCGGCGCGAAACACAGTTCCTCGGCATACATCAACTTCCGTCCCGCCGCTTTGCAGACGGCGATCATTTCGTCGGCTTCGGTGAGATTCATCGCAATCGGCTTTTCAATGATGACGTGCTTGCCCGCAGCGGCAGCGGCGATTACGGCACGATGATGGAGAAAATTCGGCAGGCACACGTCCACAATCTCACAACCGGACTCCAGGATGGCCCCGTCAAGGTCACCAAACCATTGCGGTATGCCGTGCTTTCTCGCAAATGCCCCCGCCTTTTGCGGACTGCGCGTGTAAACGGCCACTACCTCCGCGTCAGGAATGAAGCGATGATACGATTCGATATGAATATCGGCGATGAACCCCGCGCCGAGGAGGGCGACTTTGGTTTTGCTCATAGGAAATCCGCCGTGAATTTAGCGACAAGCTGCCACGGCGGCCAGTGGCGATTTTCACCATCGCGTTTGCCGTGATCGGCCAAATAAAAAACCTCCGGCAGGCGGGCCACCGGAGGTGTTCGTTCAAAAAGTCAGGTTCGCTTACTTCGCGCCCTGATCGATCCATGCACGGATCAGGCCAATCTGTTCCTTGGTCAACTGCGGATATTTGTCGCGCTTTTCCGTCGGCGGCATTTCCATGTCCTCCACGAGATCGGAGACGTACGCCACCATCGGGCTCTTGGCGCTGTTGTTCGGTACGATGGCCGCATCGCCACTCTCGCCGCCTTTGATGACGTTGGCCAGCGTGTCCATGCGATATTTGCTTTTCGGCTTCTCGCCGCTGTGGCATTTGACACAGGATTTTTCGAGGATTGGTTTGATATCCTTGTCGAAGGTCAGACCGGTTTTACTGGCAGCGGGCGGCAGTTTGTTCGCATCCCATTCGGCTTTTTTCTTTTCCGCCGCCGTAAGCATCGCCACGGACAGGCAAAATGCCGCGATCAGGAGGAGTTTGGCGCCCTGCCCGATACTGCGGCGTGTGAAACTTAAAGGTATGATTCGATTGTTCATGACCGACATTTCAACCAAAGACCGCGACGCCGTCAAAGGGATTTAGTCCCGATTCAAGCGGACCGATAAGAGAGCGCGCGCCCTTGGTGGCTGGTGTTGGCGTTGACACTGCGTCAGGGCTTATGCTACGTTCCGCGCCAATTGGTTGCGGGTTATGAGTTCGTTTTTGAACCAGCATGTCCTCGTGCTCAATCGCTTGTGGCAGGCGGTGAACATTTGTACGGCCAGGCGGGCGCTGACGCTGCTGTTTGAAGGGCACGCCCACGCCGTGTTGAACGCTGGCGACGGTTCGTTTCAAACCTACAACTTCAACGAGTGGCAGGATTTTTCAGAACAGGAACCGCACCCGGAAAGCGTGCGCACCGTCTCCTTCCGTATTCGCATTCCAAGAGTAATCCTGCTGGTGGTATTCGATCGGCTTCCGAAAAAAGAGGTAAAGTTCACCCGGCACAACATTTTTGAACGCGACAAGAGCACGTGCCAGTATTGTGGCGAAGTGTTTGACCGGAAGGATTTGAATCTGGATCACGTCATTCCACGTGACCGCGGCGGCCCGACCACCTGGGAAAACATTGTTTGCTCGTGCATCCCTTGCAACACGAGAAAGGCCAACCGCACGCCGCAAGAGGCCGGCATGCGGCTCGTTCGCAAGCCAAAACGGCCCAAATGGCGCCCCTTCGTGCAGATCAACCTTGGTCTGCACTATCACGACAGTTGGAAGCACTTCCTCGATCTGGCTTACTGGAACGTCGAGTTGGGCGAAGACGTGCAGTAGATCACTTCGGCGACGTCCTGGCCGCTTCGATCAGTTCCCAGAACTTCGGGTTCTCCTGCAATGCCTCGTCTTCACCCGTTGGGAGGCTGGAACGGAAGAGAAAATCTTTGAGCGAATTGCGGCTCAGGATTCGATGCACGACGATCCCCAGTTCATGCCGCTCGAAGTACAGACGGTAGTCGCCCAAACGGAATCGGTGCAAAATCTTTCCATTTCTCTCCAGTTTCCCGAATCGCTCCAGATCCGTCTTCATGACCTCCTGCGGCAGCCCGCGAAACTCGCCCAGGATGTGCAACTGCAATTCCTTGGGCATCTTCGCCAGCTCGGCGGCGCTGGTCGGATTGAAAATGATCTGAAAGGGTCGCATTCGGTCCGGACGACGTTAGACGAATGGCGACAAGTGCTCAACCTTCAACTTTTCCACAATGAATCTTGAGAGATTGGTAGCGCGTACGGGAATCGAACCCGTCTTTCAGCCTTGAGAGGGCCGTGTCCTAACCGATAGACGAACGCGCCGTCTGCCATCGCAATCCGAATGCTATCCAGCGGCGGATTCCTGTCAAATTCGGACAACAAAAAAGCCGCCCTCGCGGGCGGCTTCAATGAGAACACACTTACGAATTACTTACGACGGCGGAGCAACAAACCTGCGGCGCCCAAAATTCCCAGCGCAATTGTTGACGGCTCAGGGACTTGATTCACGTTGTTTATGCCAGTAAATCCTGTCATTGCAGCGGCCGCACCCGGAGGAATAGAGTTCGGATTCCCAGTCGCATTTTGAAAAACGCCGCTGTATCCGTAAAAACCAGCCGCCCTAGCAGCATCGTAAGAGCCAAAGCTGGTCTGCCAAGCCACAACGGCAAACCACGCACTAGCACCACCCGCCGTCGTGGATGGCGTGGTCGCCACGCCGCCGATGAAACGGCCAGCAGAGATGAAGTTCGCGCTTGTTTTTATCGAGGTTAACCCCGCTATGCTTGAATTCAAGTTCACTACTCCTGGATCCGTTGCCCAATACAAAAGTTCCGCAGTAAACTGGCCGGTCGGAACCGCAGCTCCACCATTCACGCCTGCTGCGTATGATATCAATGAGCCCGCCGTATTGGCGAAGTTAACCGTTCCTTGCGCTTTTGCGGAAGCCACCGCAAACACACAGGCCAGTGTAAATAACAGTTTCTTCATAGGTTAATGTGCATTATGCTTTTTTGTTGTTCGCTTGCTAAGATTTGTTCTTACACCGTTAGTTTACAGTGAAGGACCTAGTCCAGGTCCGATCCGTCGAGGAGCCGGAGAAAAGGAAGAAACCCTCTCCAACGGCAGGCGTTGGGTCGGCCGCACCAGTACTGTTGAACCAGCCCGCACCTTGGACGAAGCTGATGGGGTCCTTGTAAGCTTGGGCATTCCCATCAAACTGATAAACTGTGTCTCCATCAGCAGCAGGGAAGTTCATCCCGCCGTTTCCGGTTGTGCTCAAACCAACCGAAATAGGAACTTGCGAAGCAATCAGGTTAAACTTATTCGCCTTGATAGTAACCGGATTCGAGAGGCTTGTTCCCTGAGGAACATCACCCACGAAAGTGATCGTCAAAGGGAACGTAGCAGTGTTAGGCACTTGGACAAAGAACGCCTCGCCAGGGGCCAAAACGTCCGTCGCGGCTCCAGTACTGTTGAACCATCCTGCACCTTGGACGAACACAGCAGGATCCCCAAATCCCGTCGTCGAGTTGAATCTGAAAACAGTGGTGCTATCGGGAGCATTGGGAATGACAGTGCTAATTTGGTTGTTCCCGTTGTTCAAAGGATTAGCAATGATATAGAACCCGCCTTTGGTGAACGTCTGGTTCACATACCCCACCGAGTTGACCGAAAAAACTCCCTGCGCTGAAGAGGAGGCGATACCCGCCACGCCCAGCACAGCCGTCAGAAGTAGTGTTTTAGTTCTCATTGTTCGTACGTTATGTTTGATTCCGTGTGTGGGGTCAATTTCTCAAACCTACCAGCGAGTGTCAACAATTTTTTGAACAATATTTGCGGCGAATATGTCCCTGTGTTCCGCATCCACAAGTCCGGGATATAAGCCCTGTTTTCCTACATATTCTGCCTCATTTTTGGCACTGAATCGCATACCACTGGAATCCACCGCACTCCCATTGTGCGTGGACCATTCCCGGACGCACCGGTGTCAATCAGGAAGGCCTTCGTCGCGAAATCATGCAGAACCGATTTTCGAGCCCCCTCCCTGCTCGGATCGAGAGCGCCAGCCACTCATCAGCCGGCTGCTTGCGTGACGACAATTTTTAATGAATCCGCTCCTGGTCGCGCCGCCAAAGCAATCGCCGCGGCAGCCCGGTCCAGCGGAAACTGGTGGGTGATCAGCTTTCGCACGTCGAGTTTTCTCGAAAAGACCAACCGAGCCACCTCGTTCTGCAGCGTCAAATCAGACGAATAGCTGCCGATCAAATCCTTTTCGTCAACGCAAAGGGTGGATAGATCCAGACTTGCTTCCCCGCCGCGGCGCGTGTGCGCGAACAGCAACACTCGCCCCGCACCGCGCACCAGTTGCAAAGCGGAATGAACGACGGCGTCGGATGGCACAGTAATGACGGCGGCGTCCAGTCCGCGTCGCCGTGTGGCGCGGGCGACCCATTCGGGAAATTCCCGGTCATCGCCGCGCAGCGCCGTCTTCGCTCCGAACTTTCGCGCAAGTTTCAACCGCGACGGCATCAGATCGCTGGCGACAACCCTCATGCCCCGCAACGCCAGTAATCGTGTGAACATCAAACCGATGGGGCCCTGTCCGGCCACCAGAACACTGTCTCCCGGCAGAAGGCTCAAACGGTTGACCGCCTTGAGCACGGTGTTGAGAGGTTCCAGCATGGCGCCTTCGAGAAAACTGTTGCGGGCGGGAATTTTCACGACACCCGGCAGAACAAAGGACATCACGCGAACGTATTCCGCGTAGCCGCCGCCGGCAGGCTCAAAGCCCGCGGTGATGCCGGTGCGTTTGTATTGAGCGCACTGAGCGTAGGCGCGATGGCGGCAGGCGTGGCAGTCCAGACACGGAACATGATGGTGCAAAGCCACACGGTCGCCCTTCCGAAATCCCCTCACACGCGCGCCGGCCTGCGCGATTGTGCCCGCGGTCTCGTGCCCAAAGATTCGCGGTGGTGGGACGGTGCCATACTGGATTTTCTTGATGTCGGTCGGGCAAACGCCACACGCCGCGACTTTGACCAAGAGTTCATCAGGCCGAATGCGCGGCACGGGCACAGTTTCGACCCGCAAATCATTCACGCCTCGATAAACGACGGCGCGCATGGTGTTCGGAATTGCAACCACGCGCAGCGTTTAACCACAGTTGGGTGTGGATGAACACAGAAAAGCACCCAAGAAGCCCGCAGTTGTTCAAGACCGATTGCCCGAAGACGGCAAAAGCCGTCTGTCGCCGTTAACTCCACTTTCTTCATTCCGAACTTTTTCCGGCAAACCTGGCGAACCAACCTTCGGGTTCGGCTTCAAAAGCCCGTTCCGAGTTTCGCCATAAAAACCGCACGTTAGACGCGTGCAGTGCATGGTGGGGCAATATCAACCGGCGCCGCTGCTCCTCCGTCAACTGGCTTCGCACAAAATCCAGATACAGGTTTTCGTCGCCGCCATAGATTTTCTCCCCGACGATCGGGTGACCGTAGTGCGCGAGGTGAATGCGGATTTGATGCTTACGCCCCGTGCGCGGCACGACGCGCAGCAGGGTAAATCTGCCTTCGGCCCTCTCCAACCGGCGTTCCACCCGGAATTCCGTCTGCGACGGCGCGCCATCAGGACGTACGCAATCCTTGATTGCGACGCCGCTCCGTTCGTCCCTGCCCAGTGGTGCGTCGATCACGTCCTGGCCGGCCACAACATGTCCATGTACAATGGCCAGATACTCCTTCCGGACTTCGCGCGTTTCCCAAATCCGTCGGAGTTCGCGCGCGACTTCATCCTGTTTCGCGACGAGCACCAGGCCGCTCGTTTCGCGGTCGAGGCGGTTGATCAAATGCGGCCGGATCCCGTCACCGAGGTGAAGTCGAATACGACCGATCAGGCTGGAATAACCATCCGTCTTGGTCGGGTGGCACACGAGGCCCGCCGGTTTGTTGATCACCAGCAGTTCCGCGTCTTCGTGAATGATCTCGATCAGCTTATCCATGCCCGTAAAACACGGCGCGCATCCCGCTTGTCACCACAGGACCTTCGCGTATCATCCGGGGCTGTGAAAGAAAAGGCCAACCTGTGGCTGCCCATCGCGCTGATGGTCGTGTTCGCGCTGACGCGCTGGCCCGGCGTCCTGCCGCCGAACTTCAGCGCAGCCTATGCGCTGGCGTTTTGCGCGGGCGTTTATTTCCCGAAACGGCTCGCCTGGTGGCTGCCCCTCGCCGTGCTGCTGGCGACGGATGCGCTCATGAACGCGCTTTATTATCACGTCGCCCTGGTCAGCGCCAACATGCTCGTCAATTACGCGACCTACGCCGCCATCATTGCGGTCGGACAATGGTTTTCCGCCCGGGCGACATGGCTGAAACTTCTCACCGGAGGTTTGTTGGGGGCGATCCTCTTTTATCTCGTGACGAACACGTCAGCCTGGCTGCAAAATCCCGAATACCCAAAAACCTTCGCCGGCTGGATTCAGGCGTTGACCACGGGCATTCCGGGCTATCCGCCCACGTGGGTATTCTTCTGGAAAACGCTGCTCAGCGGCGGGCTGTTCACGGGGCTGTTCGTTGGCGCGATGAAATTCAGTGAAAGCAAGGAAGCAAAAGAGGAAGAGCCTGCCGAAGAAGAAACCGGCGAACATCCGGAGGCCGCGCAACCCGAGGAGTCCAACGCCTGACCCCGAGGGTCCCTTCGTTTCGACCATTGCTCCCGACGAAAGCCGCCTCCCAACCTCTGACCAGGGACCACGATGAAAATCGGCGTAATATCTGATACTCATGGCTACCTTGATCGCAAGGTTCCCAAGCTGTTCGCCGGGGTGGACCATATTCTGCACGGCGGGGACATCGGTTATCCGTCGATCATTCTGGAACTCGAGGAGATTGCCCCCGTGACCGCGGTCCTCGGCAACAACGACGCCGGCCTGGATTTCAAGGAGACGGAAGTCATCCAACTCGACAGCCGGAAGTTCCTGCTGCATCACATCGTCGATGTGCGGAACCCCGCCGAAAGAATCAAGCGCCGGATCATCCGGGAAAATCCCGACGTTGTTGTGTTTGGCCACAGTCACAAGCCGTATTGCGAAACGCTGGATCGGACACTGTACTTCAATCCGGGTTATGCGGGAAAACCGCGCTTCGGTCTGGAGCGGAATGTCGCCGTCCTGCTTTGCGACGATCAGGGAATCACAGCCGAGTATCTCGAGTTGTAGGCGGCAGTTCGCAAGGACGCGGTGTAATCGCAGCCCGTGGACACGCCAAGATTAGAAAGCTGTTCGCTTTCGAACTTCAATTGTGCCGTGCGCGGTAAAATCGGAGGGGAGTTCCCGGTGTTGGCGTGTCGGTGATCTGGATGACACTGCTCGTGGCGTTGGTGGACGGCAGCGGAGTCCAGCCGAGCGGATTTCCAAGGTCCGAAGAGAATTCGACCGTGTAAATCGTGCCCGGCGCAGCGGGAAATTCGAACCGGAGCTGACCGGCTGGCAGCCAGACGACGTTTGTCAAAACCATTGTGGGGGGCGGGGTGATGCTGCCGGTGCCGGTCGCAATCGTTGCCCGGGTCGTGCTTTGCCCCCCAACGAACACCGCGCTGCCGGGAAACGAGTTGGTATCGACCGTGATATTGTTCAGGAACATGATTTGAGCCGTATAGGCTTCGTTCGAGGACAGCGTGCCGGCGGGCAGGACGACGGAAGTTGCCGTCCCCGGCAGGACACTTGGACAACCCGCGGAATTGGTGATCTGAAATACCAGCGCCTGAGACGAGTTGTAAACATTCACGGAAATTGAATCGATTGTCCGTCCTCCGACAAAGGCGTCCCAGGTCAGGGTAAAATCAGCACCCGCATTGATCGTTTGGTCCGCGGCGTAATTGCTGAGGTGTGGCGCGTTCGGAATTGCGCTGGCCGGCAGATTGGCGGGCACCGTTTGATTTGGCGATCCGGTGACCGTGAACGTGTAATCGCCCGCAGGGAAAAGCGCGTCGAGTTTCGAGAGATCATTTGTGGAGCCGAAAATAAAGTAGTGACCAAAGAACGAATCCATCGACTGGGGCGAGCCGCCTGGAACAGTCAGCGTCGCTCCTGTGGCGGTGCGGTTTGTGGCCAGGGCGATGCTCGCGCCAAAATTGAAGGGGTCCGAGGAGGTGTCCGGCGTCGGAGCCGCCGCGCTGTTCTGCACGTACATGGCCGATTTGAAGAGGTTGTAAATAGTGAAGTTGCCGTTGCTGGAAATCCCCGAACAATTGTTGGTTCCGCCACCGCCGGTGGCCGTCATGAATGAGCCGAAGGGGAAACCGCTCAAAGGAGTTCCCGTGGAATCTTCAAATCCGACTATAAATCCGGGGATCGTGGAAAGGAGAAGCCAGGTGACTTGTGTCCCGCCGGGCAGATTTCCGTTGTAGGAGCAAGTGAGTGTTTTCGCGTCAGCACTCCAGGCATAACTCAGTTTGTTGGTGTCAAGCCCGCTCCAGGTGATCGACTCTTGCGCCTTCATGGCCGTGCTGAATGTGAAGCTGATCTTCGAGTCGAGCGCCACGCCGGTCGCGGCGTTGGCCGGCACCGATGACACCAACGTCGGGCCGCCTTGAGCGTGAAGCGCGCTGGGAACAAGTTGCGCCAGTAGCAGACCGGCCAGCCACAGTTGAATCCCCAGAGTGCGAACGGAAGTCTTCATAATCGTATCTCCTTGAATCATCACCACCGGAACAATTGTTGAGTTTGGGCGTCAAGCAACATCCTGACAGAACTCGGTGGCCACAAATACACCCTGTTCCCGGCGAAAATTCCAGATTATTCTTCTGTCACGCGCTTTAACCCGCGCGCCTCCGCCCCGATCTGTTCGGTCCACGCCCTCCGCGGCTACCCGCTCCGGAGCATCTCCCGCCCTGACGGCGCTGCTTCGCCGGCGTTTGGCGCGATTCGAGCGGGCTCCGCCTCAACTGGTTTGCGCGACCGCTTGTGGTCGCTCTCTCCAACGATCGATGAATGCCCAGACTCCGAATCCCGCCACCAGGAGCGCCACGAGTTGGTAGCCCGTGATCGGTCCGATCAACCGGGATTCGTTTCGGAGAAACTCGTGTAAAAACCGGAGCAATCCGTAGCCGATCAGGTAAATGTGAAAATGTTGTCCGGACAGTTGATGACGGCGGCGCATCACGGAGAACACCGCGATCATGGACAGGTTGAACAGAATTTCCATCGGCACCGACGGCCATCGGGCGACACCGGCGGAGTCGTTCATCGTAAACCAGGCCGGTTCGCAGACCCGCCCCTGGCAACAGCCGTGAAACAGGCAACCGATCCGGCCGAGGATGACGCCCACCGGAACGATCAACGCGAACCAATCCCCGGTGATTCCACGGTAACCGGTCAGTTTCTTGGCAACTTCGGCGCCGAGGTAGCCCCCGAGCAATGCGCCCAGCACCGTCTTGCCCGTCGCCCACTGGAGCCACTGGTCGGGATGGCCCCAATGCCTCCAGCCATCCACCAGCAGATAGAAAACCTTCGCGCCGAGAAACGCGCCGATGAGCGCAGCCACGTAAACCGCCAGCAGGCGGTCGTCGCGCCGCGCCAGCCGCGACCAGAACACAATGCTCACGACAATGCCCGCGAGCATCAGCCAGCCGTAGGCGGTGGATTGAGGCGACGATAGAGATGGTTTCAAAACTTCATTCCTTGCAACAACGCCACGCAGCCAACGAAGAACGAGATGGCTGCGTTCAACAGCAGAAATAATATGCCGACTGCAATCGCCCAACCGGTCTTGCGGCGAAAAAGCAGGAACGACGACGTGAAACAACTCGCAACACTCACCACGCAGACGGCCCAAAGCACGCCGCGTGGCGGCCCGCTTTGACCGCTGGTCATGCCAATTGCCAGTGCGAGCGTCGCCGGAAGAAACGCCAGCATTAGCGCCGGCGCAGGGGATTTTTTAACTGGTTGGCTCATTGGTTTTTGATGTCGGCGGGCTGACGCCCGGCAAAACCGGAATAGTAACGGCAGAACGAATCCAGTTTTCCATCGGGCCGGATGACGTGGGTGCAGCAGCGGTCAATGCGGTCTTCGTCCCAGGTCCACGCGTCCATGAATGGTTTGATGAACAGCCGGAAGGTATTCGACTCGTCCATTTCAAACTGCCTCAAGAGTTCGCCCAGAGGTTCGGAATCGCACCCGCATTTCATCAGATCTTCGAGGCGGTAACGCACCTTGTCGCGCAGGAAACCCTGCACCCGCGTGAAATCAATGAAGTCGCTGATTGACCGCACCGTGCCGCCGACCTTGAGCAGATAGCCGATGGTCGCGCAGTTCGGATCGCCGCACGGGAGCGGCGTGAAATCCTCGAAACGCAATTTGCCGTGCGACTGCTCGACGGCGGCGAGGATGATGTCCGCCGTATTCAAGCGGCTGTTTTTTGCAGCCGCCATCCCCTCACCCCGTCCCTCTCCCCCGCTCTGAGGTAGGGCGAGGGACGGGGCGAGGGGATGCTCCAATTCGTGGGCAGGGCCACGGTCAGACGCAGCATTGGTTTTCGGCGTGCGCCCGCTCGTGAACATCGGTTGAAAACTGACGCCACGGACGTGCGGAAATTTCAGACCGAACTCGATGGTCTCCCAAAGGAACGGCAGATTGTCCGGCGTCACCGTCATCGCCAGCGTGATCGGCAGATGAATTTCGCGGCAGCGTTCGATGGCCCGGACGCGCGTCGTCCTCAGGTCCGCGCCGCGCAAAGCCTGCTGGCCTTCGAGTTGAACGCCGTCGAACTGGAGATAGAGCTGGAAGTTGCGGCGTTGAACGACCGCGGCGAGGCCCGCCAGAAACGCGTCGTCGCGGGCGATGCGCACTCCGTTCGTGTTCAGCAGGACGTAATCAACGCCCGGATTGTTCTGGATCCATTCGACCAGTTCGAAGAATTGCGGATGCAACGTCGGCTCGCCGCCCGAGAGCTGGAGAATCTCGATTCCCCCCTTGCGGTTTATGACCCCCTGGATGCGACGCTGCAAGTCGTCCAACGGCACGAAATCAAGTTCCTGCCCGATGCCCGGCGGCGAATCGGCATAGCACGTCGGGCAACTGAGGTTGCACGAGTTGACGATTTCGATGAGCGCGAGGCAGGTGGAAAGTTTTTCGACCGGCGCGTCGCCACGGCCATCGGCATTACGGCCAAGCGTTCCGGCGGTCGAACCATCCGAGGCGCAGCAGGCGGACCCGCCGCAGCGACTGCTGCCATTTTCCGGGTCGGCCTTCGCGAGCCAGTAAAATCGCGCATCCGACGCGATGCACACGGAAGCTGCGCCGTGTTCAGCACAGGTCCGCTTCAAAAAAACTTTGGCCGGCTGGCCGGCAACGCGCCAGACCTCCGCCGGACAGGACGCATGGCAGACCGGACAACGGCTCGTGGTGCGTTTGAGCAGTTGCCCGGTTTCGATGACCGGCAGTGGGTCGAATCGCATAATGTCGTGTGAACGTCTCAGAAATGACGGGGAATGAAAATGCAACCTTCGACCGCGATCATGTAATTCACCAAAAGGAGGCCCGCAGCCAAAAAGATGGCGAGCACTGCACCCCACCATCTGTTGCCCGCGATGCGTTTCGACAGCCAGTAACTGCAATAAAATGGCCCCACGATCCCCAGAGCGAAGCCGGAATAACCCAAAAGCGGGCCGGCGATGTTCTTGTCAACGCCCGCTTTCATCAGTGCCAGCATCAACAGAATCAACGCCGATGGCCCGACCAGCATGAGCCAGAACAGCCAAAGCCGGCCAGGTCGAGATGCAGCAGCAGAATTCGGCTCGATGCTTGACCGCGCGTCAAGCCGTTCGCCACACGCGGGACAAATGATGGCGCCCGAAGCGGCTGCCCTGGTCACGTCGGCCCGGCACTTGGAACAAAATTTGGGCTCAGCGTCCATCACTTATCGCAGGTAAAGGAGCGGAGCGACCACGCAGCCAAAAAAGCAGCAAATGAAACTGAAGAAAGCGATCTTCACGCTGAGGAGCAATCCGACCATGACCCGCGTGCCGGCATCCTGCGAATAACGCCGGGCCAGCCAGAAACCGCAAAAGAATCCGGCGGCGATGCTGAGAATCACGCTCACCACCAGCACGCGCCGCGTGCCGGCGTCGGGATTGCCCGCCAGCATGTTCTCAGCCCCCATGTTCGTGTCCACTCCCATCCAGAGAAAAATCGCGGCGATGGTGGGCGCCACGAGCACGACCCAGAACACGAGCCAATCGCGGGTCTTTCCCCACGGCGGTTGAAGCCCGGAAAAGCCGTGCCGTTCACTTTCGGCCACGTGCCGATCCCATTCCTTCTCGGTCCAAACGTCCGGGTCATTTGATGTCGACCGGCCAGCTTGTCGTGAGACACGTGTCGCCACCGGCACGGCCAAAGACACGGACGATGTCGCGCCAAAACCAAACGCCGTGTGCCCCGGAACGATCATGCCGCCGGCGCACGCCGGGCACGCGATCTGGTGGCCGCAATAACCTTCGTCGCAGGCGATGTGCTGCTGGCAATGCGGGCAGGCGAACTTGATTTCGTTCATGCCGGCGGAAGCGGTCTGGCCAAGGATTTACGGACGTTTTGAATCACTCGTTCGTCGGCCGCGGATCAGGCGGAAGACTAAATGTTCACCGCACCGTACTTAACAAAAATCTTTGGCCACATCCTAAGTTGCCCAAAGATTCAAACTGTACCACTACCAAGGATCTAGCGGACCAGCAACGCGCAACCGGCAAAAAGTATGGCCAGACCCAGGACGGCAAATCCTGCCAAAACCAGAACAGTGGTCACCAGGCTCCGAAGAATCCCTGTGAATGCTTCCCAGCGAGATGACGTCGCCGCGCCTTCGCCGGAAGCATAACCCCGTTTCTGTCCGGTCAACATGCGATATTCGCGCAATAGAGCCGGGGTTGCTGCCGCGCGAGGCACGGGTGTCGCGACGGGCAACGCGAGGGACAAATTCGTCGTGGCGCCGAAACCGAACGCCGCCAGCCTCGGCACAATCATGCCGCCCGCGCACGCCGGGCACGCGATCTGGTGGCCGCAATAACCTTCGTCGCAGGCGATGTGCTGCTGGCAATGCGGGCAGGCGAACTTGATTTCGTTCATGCCGGCGGAAGCGGCCTGGCCAAGAATTAACGGACACTTTGAATCACTCGCTTGTCAGCCGCGGGTCAGGCGGAAGACTAAATGTTCACCGCTCCCAGGCAACAGCATAATTGTTAAGTGCCGCCGCGCGGTCGCGGGATCGGTTTGATGACACCATGCGCAGACAATTCGGCGGAAAAATCTCCGTTCCTCGCGACGCCATGCGCCAGATCACCGCCACGTAAATCTGCTACTGGCGTCGGAGCGTTACGACGCCAGTTCGGCCAAAAACCGGTGCCCCAGCAAAAAACCACCCCTTATGATGTGAGTGTGGCAAAAAACCTCCGGCCTCCTCGAAAATAAAAATGTCCGTCCCCGTCACAACGCTATGACCGCACTGCGGCAATTGGGCCGCAAAGTACGACGCCAATCCGGTTCAAACCCTCCAATCGCTACCATGCCAATTTGGCAAAAAGTATCGAGGTAGGGACGCGGGTTGCCCCGCGCCCCCCTCACAGATCCCGGCGTGCAGTATTCCCGCACCGGGCTCTTCAAAGTTGCTCGCTTCGCACTGACCCGACGTTACAAGAGGGCTGGTTGGTATCGCGGTTC
>DATNDF010000330.1 GCA_035607015.1 Candidatus Angelobacter sp.
GGAGTCGTTTGTACCGCGCGGCCATTCCGCAATAGGGTGGCGCCGAACAGAACCATCGGGGCGGCGAGCGTCACGCATCGGTCATTTCCATTCCAGAATCTGCTTATCGGCCAGCAGTCGTGCGCGCAGTTTCGCGTAGTCAACCTTCTGCGCCGCCACTTTTTCATCAAGGGCCAGGCACGCGGCCGTGGCCGCCGACTGGCCAAGGATCATGAACACCGGTTCCATGCGGATCGAGCCATAGGCGATGTGAGTGGCAGACAGGCAGACGGGCACAAACAGGTTTTCGCACTCGGCCGCTTTCGGCGCGATCGCGCGACAAGAGATTGGATACGGCTTCATCGGCGGCACCTGCACGTCGCCTTCGTTCTCGACGTGGCCGTTCTTCACGATGCGCTGGCAGTTGTGCGAGTCCATGTTGTACGCCGCGAGGCCGATGGAGTCCGCCGCGACTTCCTGGCCGCGGCAATGGTGTTCGGTCATGACATAATCGGAAACCATGCGGCGCGCTTCGCGGACGTAGAGCTGGTCCGGCCAGCCGCCGGTGTCGGGGAACTCATCCTTGCACAGGCCGAATTGTTGAATTTCCGCGCGGATGTTCTCCGGCACGCGCGGGCTGGTGGCAAGAAAGTGGACAAAGCCGCGCGTGTAATTCTCATGCTCCAGCCAGATTCGCGCGCGCGTCGCGGCATTGCCATCGGGATAATCGTAACTCATCCCGATGAAATCAGTTGAAAAACCTCCGTTGTTGTTGATGTCGGTCTTGCCGTTCGGCATCCAGATCGGATTCCAGAACTCGCCGAGCTTCGGTTTTTTTCCGGCGGCGGCGAGCGCTTCAAGATAACGCGCAAGCAGCTCATATTTCTCCGGGTCGTAGTCCTTCGGCGGTTCGACCGGCGTCCGGTTCCCGGGGTTGGTCGTAAAGCAGAGTCGAAAATTATACGTCTGCACCCGGCGGTCTCCGTCACCGGGTTTGCCGCCATCGCCCGGCTGAATGTACGGCAGCAACCCGCTCGAAGAATCGCCCGGTTTCACGTACGGGTCCACCGGCACGATGAACTGGTGTTTCGGCGTCTGGGCGCGAATACCATCGAGTGATTCGTGGTATTGCGCGTTCGATTCGCGCCCGACGGTGTAGCTCACACCGGCTCCGGCCATCAGATCGCCTTCGTAGCTCGCATCCACGAACATTTTCGCGTGAAAGATTTTGCCGCTCGCGGCCGTGATCCCGGCGATGCGCGCGCCATCCTTTTCCACGGAAGCCAGCCGTTGATCGAAATAGACCGGCACTCTGGCTTCGTTGATCATCTGGAAAAAGATGTCCTCGGCAACGTGCGGTTCGAAGGTCCACATCGTTGCGTCCGGCCCGCCCAGACTGCTGGCTGCGGTCTGGCCGCCGCGCCGCCTGGAAAAATATTCATCGGCGGTTTCCAGCGTCCACGAGGACGGCTGCCGGTAATGCGCCGCAACCCGTTGATAAAACTCCCGCGAGATGCCGCCGATGGCCGCCTTGTTGCCGATGTCGGTTGCGCCCAGCCCGCCCGAACTCAATCCGCCGAGGTGCCGTCCGGGCTCGACGATGATCGTGGTCCTGCCCATGCGCGTCGCCTGCACGGCCGCTGCGACACCCGCACAAGTGCCGCCATACGCGCAAACGTCTGCCTCGATGACTTCGGCTGATTGAACGGCGGTCTCCGGATGAACCAGGAGAAGAACGCAGCCCAGCCAAAGGATGCGCGGCTTCATTGGCGACTTATTGGGCCTTCACCTGCGCCGCCGGCTCTTTCTTCAACGGCGCGAAATTTCCCTCCTCGCAGCATTGCACGAATCCCTCCGTCACGGCCTTCAATTCCTCCCAGCGGCCGCGGATGTTCCTGGCTTCCTGCTTCGTGATCTGGTTGTCGGTCGCGGCGGTGGCGATGACCGCGAGCAGATCGGCGAACTCCTGCACGATCTGGTTGGTCGCCGGCATGAGATGAATCGGGTGCGGCCAGGTCGCCTTGGGGTTTTTGATGAAGAACCCGCCCGCCCGCTCGCAAATCCAGTGGACCATCCGCGTGTCATTGGTGCAACGCACCAGGGCCTCGATGCGATCGAGCGGATTGGCCGCGCCGCTGCCCGTGCCATCGTCGGGTTCGGACCATTTGTAAATCATCGAGAGCGACAGGCCGAGTTCGGCGGCAATCTGTTTGGCGCTGATTTTCTGGAAGACTTGCTGCAGCAGTTCGTGGGATTCCATGCGCGAACGCTAGCAAACGCGAAGGCCGGACGGAAGCGCGGAGTTATAAACCCCTGACGACTTTGTAAATGAACGCGCGCCCGGCACCGGCTATTGATGGCGCGGCAAATGAACTACCCGGCACCAATTGAAGCGAGCATGATCGGCGCAACCGATGGATGGTCGAACCGTCGGTGGGAGGCGATTCCCGAAGTGATTGGTCCCGGCCACACCCTTTCTGTCTTGCTCGACAGAGTCATCGGCGTTTTACTCTGACCAACAATCAACCAGGCGGTATCTATGGAATACACAATCTATCTCATCTGTTTGGGAGTTGGTTTTGTTTTCACAATGTTCAGCGCGATCTTCGGCCACATTTTTGGCCACGGCGGTCATGACGGCCACGTGGACGGCAGCGGCGGCCACGCCGAAGCGGGCATTGATTCCAGCGACATGCCGGGAGTGTCGGCGTTCAGCCCGACGGTCATCGCTTCTTTCATCACGGCCTTTGGTGGCTTTGGTGTGATTTTCCATCAAATACCGGCCACGCACAGTCCGTGGGCCAGCGCGCCATTGGCGGTCGTGAGCGGCTTTCTGGCGGCGATTGGCGTCCTGTGGTTGTTGCGACAACTTTTCAGCCGGACGCAGAGCTCCAGCGAATCGAAGATCGGCAGTCTGGTCGGCCAGTTGGCCACGATCATCACACCAATTCCGGAAAACGGCGTCGGCGAAATCGCCTACGTCCAGGCGGGCACGCGCTACTCCGCGCCGGCGCGTGAAGAACGTGGAACACCTGTGGCAACCGGAAAGTCTGTTAAAATCACGCGCGTCGTCGGGACGCAGTTTTATGTCGAAGCAGCCTGACGATTTTTGAGAATCAGAACCCGTACCCGTCCCTAACACCTATGAACCCAATCCCGATGCTCGCCCAATCCCCCCTCTCCGGCGGAATCATCGCCGGCGTCGTCGTGGTGATCGCCATTACGATCATCATCGGCATCGCTGTCGTACTCAGCCGCTACACCAAGGTCGGCCCGAACGAGGTGCTGATCGTCTCCGGCAAAAAGCACCGCTACGCAGACCCCGACGGCACGATCAAGACGCGCGGCTTCCGCATCGTCAAGGGCGGCGGCACGTTCGTTTATCCGGTGGTGGAAAAGGTGGACATCCTTTCGCTCGAACTGCTCACGATCGATGTTCAGACGCCGGAGGTTTATACGAGCAAAGGCGTGCCGGTGAAAGTGGACGGCGTCGCGCAGATCAAGGTCAAGGGCGACGACATCTCCATCGCCACCGCCGCCGAACAATTCCTCGGCAAGAACACCGACGAAATCCGCAACATCGCCACGCAAACGCTCGAAGGCCATTTGCGCGCCATCCTCGGCACGATGACCGTCGAGGAGATTTACCAGAACCGCGATGCGTTCGCCTCGAAGGTCCAGGAAGTCGCCGCTGGCGACATGGCCAACATGGGTCTCGGCATTGTGAGCTTCACGATTCGCGACATCCGCGACACCCAGGGTTATCTCGACGCTCTCGGCAAGCCGCGCATCGCCCAGGTCAAACGCGACGCCCAGATCGCCCAGGCCGAAGCCGACCGCGACGCGATGATCAAGTCGTCGCAGGCGACCCAGGCCGGACAGGAGGCAAAATTCGCCGCCGACTCAAAGATTGCCGAAGCGCAGCGCGACTACCAGTCCAACGTCGCGGGCTATCAGGCCACGGTAAACCAGAAAAAGGCCGAGGCCGATCTGGCGTATGACTTGCAGAAGTTCAAGACCGGCCAGCTCGTGAAGGCGGAGGAAGTGCAGGTGCAGATCGTTGAGAAACAAAAGCAGATCGAATTGCAACAGCAGGAAATCCTCCGCAAGCAGCGCGAACTTGAAGCGATGGTGCAAAAGCCAGCCGATGCCGAGCGCTACAAGGTCGAAACGCTGGCCAACGCGAAAAAATTCCAGCTCGAAACCGAGGCCGCCGGCACCGCTTCCGCCGCGAAGGCCACCGGTTTCGCCAACGCAGACGTTGCCAAGGCGACCGGTATTGCCGAGGCCGAAGCGAACAAGGCGCGCGGTCTGGCCGAGGCCGCCATCATCGAAGCGCAGGGCAAGGCCACCGCTTCCGCGATGCAACAAAAGGCCGAGTCGTTCAAGCAGTACAATGAGGCGGCGGTCATTGAGATGATCGTGCGGGTGCTGCCGGAAGTGGCGGGCAGGATCAGCGAACCGCTGAGCAAGACGGAAAAGATTGTCATCATCAACAGCGGCAGCGGTCCCGGCGGCGGCGCGAGCAAACTGACCGGTGACGTGACCCAGATCATCAGCCAGTTGCCGCCGGTGCTCGAGAGCCTCACCGGCGTGAAGTTCGAAAAACTGCTGGAACAGGTGCCCGCGCTGAAGAAGGCGATGGGGAAGGATGAACCCCAAAAGTGAGGTCACACATTGGAAAGAAAGGAACACAATGGCAACTCTACCTGGATTCAATTTGACAAAGCTGAACGTCGCCATTGAGGGCAAGGCCCCGGGCGTCTTCCGAAGCGCGACGGTTCATCGCGTGAAGGTGCCCGACGGCTGGTTTGTGCTGACGGAGGGCATGCAGGGGCTGAGCGGCATCACCTTTTATCCAGACCCGAAGCACGAATGGAACGGCGGATCCGGGGAAGAGGCCGACGCATGATTTGCCGCCCAAATAAAGATGAGCTGTCTTGCCTTTTTGTGGGCCGGCCCGAGCGCCGAACGGCAACTTGAGCGCGTCGACAACCAGAAAAGTTTATGGGACTGTTTTGGGACCTGATTCAGCAGAGCCAGATTTCGAGCCAATCCGGGCGCGCGGATTCACTGGAACATCGCGTCGCGATACTGGAAAAGCAGGTGAGCGCGATGGACGGACTGCTGCGCGACATGCTCTGGAGGCTCGAGCAACGTCTGGGCGAGGACATCGATGGTGACGGCAAAGTCAGATGAAAATCGGCGGACAATGGCGGACGTTTCGGTTAATATTCAACGGCCATGCAACAGGCGGACATCCAGCACTGGCTGAGGAAGAAGGCGGTTTCTGAAACCGCGACCGGCGCGCTGTTCACCGCGGGCTGCCTCGTGCTTGGCGGAATCGTGCTGGGGATCACCTATTTTTTTACTTACGCCATCGTGTGGTTTGGCTTCAACTTCGGGGTGTCCGCCTTTTCCCAGTTGTTCTTCAACCAGCGCCTCCATCTCCCTCACGGGGGGATCATGGCGGTGAGTCTTGCGTTCGTGGCGCTGCTGTTCTGGGCGAACCAGCGCATCAGCCGCGAGTATCTGGGCGCGTATCCACGCCGCAATAATCCCGGATCACTGCCGGGGCTGACCGGCTTGACGGGTTCCCTCATCTCATTGCTCGCCTACCCCGGCGCGTCCACGCGGATGATCACCGACCTGTTGTTGACCGGTCCGCGCCTGGTGATGATCGCCTGGAGCAACGCCGGAAAATCCGGCCGGCTGGCGCGGATGGATGTCGAGACCTGCGCGCGTGTACTGGCGATTTTGCTTCAACGGGCAGGACGCGTTCCGTTTGCGGAACTCACGTCTTCCGCGGAACTGACGAATCCCGTGGCGACCTTTCGCCAGTTGCGCGACCTGGACGGGGTCGTGTTCCTGAGGGAAGAACCCATCGGACTGAGCCTGACCAGCGAACTACGGGAGGAACTCGCCGGCCTGTCCGGCCAGATTCCGCAACCGCTGCCGGCGCGGGCGGTGGAAGTGAGGCCGCTCAATCTGCCACCCGGCACGATTCACACTCTCCTGGGCGTGCCGGCGGGCGCGTCGCCCGAGGAAATCGATGTCGCCTATCGCAACTGGCTGGCGCAAACGTGCGTTCGTCAGGCAGCGAACGCGGAAAGTGACACGCGCAAGCAACAACTCGACGATCAGACCAGGGCCGTCAACGCGGCCTACGAAGCGTTTCTGGCCAAACACCGGGCGGAACAGGCCGAAGAGCAGGACGACAAGGTCGAGGGCGTTTGGGAGCAATTCAAAGGGTCCGGAAGAAAATCAGCGCTTTGACAACCGGGAGCATGAGCAGACGGGATCCAGATTCAGCCGCGGGCGTGTATGTGGCGTTGTTCGCCGCGACGATGCTCTTTTGTCTGATCGGCGCGTTGGTCCTGCCGCCGTCGATCTCCCTGAGCAAATGGCTGGGACTGCCCGCGCTGGTCGGTTTCTGCGCTGGAATACCCTTGTTAAACCGGTCGGCTCACCGGAGCCGGATCCGCGAAGCGGTGGAAGAAACCGGGGACAGCGTTGTCCGCATCAAACGACTGTCGTTCTGGCAGCAATTCTGGCAGGTACGACCCTACCTCCGGCTGACCGGCGTAAGGCACGAAGTGGATTACGTGGATGCAACCGGCCTGCTGCACCACGCCCTTTGCTACACCAGTTGGTTCATCGGGGTAGAATGGCTGGACGATGTCACTGAGAATTCCAACTAACCTATGCGTCTGCTCGAAGCCATCATCGAAGCGAACCAGCGCGCGGTCGCGGCGAACACGACGGCGGCCTTGAATGCCACGGAGTTCGCCGACGCCCTGCCGCTGGTGGCGCTGACGTGCATTGATCCGCGCCTGAACAAGCTGGTTCCCGAGATGCTCGGCGTGCCTGAGGAGCAGTTCATCTGGTTGAGGAACGCGGGCAACATTATTTTCGAGCCAATGAGTTCGATGATGCGAACGCTCGCGCTGGCCTGCGCCGTCAAGGGTGGGAAGGAAATCGCCATCATCGGCCACTCGGATTGCCAGGTCTGCAAGACCACCGTGATGAAGTTGACCGACGCTTTTCGGTCGCTGGGCGTGGACCGCGCAAAGCTGCCGGAGAACATGAACGAATTTTTCGGCCTGTTCGCCAGCGAACGCCAGAACGTGCTTCGGGGCGCCGAAATCGTCCGGCAAAGCCCGCTTATCGGGTCGAAAGTTCCGGTGCACGGATTGTTGATGGACGTCCAGAGCGGCAGGCTTGAATGGCTCGTGGACGGTTACCGGACGATGGGCGCGCCGGTGGCTTCAGTCGCCGAAACGGTTCGCGACACCATTGGCGAAAAGGTCAAACAGGCGGCCGAAGACGCGCTGAACTTCGTCACCGCCAAACTGCCCGAGTTCAATCCCGGTGAAATGAAATTTCCCGAATTCAAAATCGGCGAGACGACGGTGAATCCAAACCAATGGCTGGCCGACGTGAAAGCGATCACCGCCGCCGCCATCGGCGGGCCGTCAACCGGGAGCGCTCAAACGCCGAAGACCGAACCGGAACGAAAACTTGACCCGACGCGCAAGTACCGCGTCATCGGCGCCGATCAAAAGGTGTACGGACCGATTGACGGCGGGAAGATTCTGGAATGGATTGCGGACGGACGCATTGACTGGCAGACACCCGCGCAGGCCGAAGGCAGTGGCGAATGGAAGCCACTGGGGACCTGGGCGGATTCCCCGAAGTCTCCGACCATCCCGCTGCCGCCGCCCGTCCAGCCGGCCCCGCAGTTGCGCAAAGCGCGGCGGCGCTGATCCCAAACCGCTCGTGGTCCATTTGGCCGGTTGACACAGCGACTGTAGTCCTCCATTTTTACCACCGGTCGAACAATTGCCGTCAGGCCGAATGGTAGGCGATTCGGGTGCCGCAAGACATTGCGTCAACGGCAAGGAAAATGTTTCAGGAGAAATGAAAACTTCAATCCTTCGTCCAGCGATGTTCGTGTGCATGATCCTATTGAACGGTCTTTTTTGCGGCATATATGTTTTTGCCGACGAATGCCCGACACCGGGCTTCGGGGCAGCCCGCACATTCGGTGTGAATTCGGAAGGAAGCCCTTTTTCCCTGGCGATGGGTGACCTCAATGGAGACGGCAATCTCGATGTGATCGTCGTGAACTACGGTTGCACTCCCTGTTCTCCGCCGGTGAGAGGGTCAGTCGCGGTGTTGGCCGGCAAAGGCGACGGCACTTTTCAATCAACCACCAACTATGACACGGGACCGAATCCCCAGTCAGTGGCGCTGGGTGACTTCAACGGAGACGGCAAACCCGACCTGGTGGTGGCGAATTTTGGTTCCACAAACATTGCGGTGTTGCGCGGCAACGGTGACGCCACTTTTCAAGCGGCAATCAACTACAGCGCAGGCGGCACTCCGACGCGCAATGCAACATCCATTCTGACAACAGGCGACTTCAACAAAGACAACAAACTTGACCTGATCGTGGCAAACTCGAGTGGCGCCTCGGTGCTTTTAGGAAACGGCGATGGCACATTCCGGCCGCCCGTCAGCTATGCATCGGAAGCGAATCCCGAATCCGTTGCCACGGGTGACTTCAATGCCGACGGGAAGCTTGACCTGGCAGTGGCAGGTGGCGATGGCATTTCAGTGCTGCTGGGCAATGGGGATGGAACATTCCAGCCCGCGGTCAATTACAGCACAGGAGTGTCTCCGGTGTCTGTGGCGACGGGCGACTTCAATGGTGATGGCAAAACCGACCTGGCCGTGGCGATCGCCCCGACCTCCACCACTTCGTACAATATTTCGATGCTGCTGGGCAATGGGAACGGAACGTTTCAAACCGCCGTCCACTATAACATCGGCTCGTATCCGTACTCGGTCACGGCGGGTGATTTCACGGGCGATGGGAAGGCGGACCTGGCGGTAGCCACCGATGTGGGAATCGAAATCCACCCGGGCAAAGGCGACGGCACATTTCAGCCGGCCCTTAACTACGGAGCGGGAAATCATCCAACTTTTGCGTGTGCGGGCGATTTCAATAAGGACGGAAGACTTGACCTGGTGGTCGCGGACGCAGCCTCGGGCAATGTCAGTATCTTGCTGGCCGAGGCGGGAGGCTCTTTTCAAGCAGCGGCCAACTACGGCGCGGGATGGGTTCCGTTGTCGATGCAAGCGGCGGACTTCAACGGCGACGGCAAAACCGATCTTGCTGTCATCAATTACAGTTCAAGCAGCGGCGGAAACGGCAGCGTCACGATGCTGTTGGGAGTCGGTGACGGCTCCTTTACCACGATGCCCACCAGCAACACATTGGGATCGCTGTCTTTTTCCGGCGCGGTGGGAGACTTCAACGGGGACGGCAAGCCGGATCTGGCCGTGGCAAACCGTGCTTCACCTTACATCTCTGTGTTGTTGGGCAACGGCGACGGCACCTTCCAGGCAACCGTCAACTACGCCGCCGGAAGTTCGCCGGGCTTCGTCGCGACCGGTGACTTCAACAGGGACGGGAAGCCTGATCTGGTCGCCGCAAATGATTCGTCCGGCGGCGGCGTTTCGGTGCTTTTGGGCAATGGTGATGGAACGTTCGGGACTGCCGTTAGTTATGGCACAACGCCCGGTTCCTTTTCCGTGGCCGTTGCGGATTTTAACCGCGACGGCAAGCTGGATCTCGCGGTTGCCAACCAGGGATTGAGTTCCTCGGGCACCAACGTTTCATTGCTGTTGGGCAACGGCGATGGGACGTTTCAATCTGCCGTCAACTACGTTACCGGATTCGGTCCTTCGTTCGTGGTGGCAAGTGACTTGAATGGCGATGGCAAACTCGACCTGGTCGTGGCGAATCAGGGCATGATTACCAACGTTGCAGACTTGGTTAACGGCAGTGTTTCGGTGCTGTTGGGCAACGGCGATGGCACCTTCCAGCCGAGTGTCAGCTACATCGACGGAATGAGCGCTTTGTCCGTGGCCGTCAGCGACCTCAACGGCGACGGAAAACCCGATGTCGCCGTCGCGGTCCACAAAGGCAATGTCGTGGTGCTCTCGGGCAACGGCGATGGCACCCTGCAGGCCCCTGTTGATTACGGCGCCGGAAGTGACCCTTCTTTCGTCGTGGCGGGAGATTTCGACGATGACGGCAAGCCCGACCTCGCGGTCGCGAACGGATACTCCGAAGGCACGGTTTCGATGCTGTTGAACAGTTGCCATGGCTGCCCCAATTTCAGTTTCGCCGCACCGCGCACATCCGAAGCCGGAGATAGCCCATTTGCCCTGGCAACGGACGATTTCAACGGGGATGGTAAGCTCGACCTGGTGGTGAGTGACATGGTCGGAGGTGGCTTTTTGGTCATGCTGGGTTACGGTGATGGGGCATTTCACATTGCGTCCACAAACGGTGCAGGAACACGATATTACTCTTTCGCAATGGCGGATTTCAATGGTGATGGCAAGCTCGACCTCGCGACGACTACTGGCGGAGGCATTTCGGTGTTACCGGGCAATGGTGATGGGACCTTCGGAACCTCTGCGAGTTATGCAGCAGGATCGGGCGGTTATTCGATCGCCACAGGCGACTTCAACCGTGACGGTAAACCCGATCTTGTTGTAACCAGCTCGGGTCTTCCGTCGGGCGTTCTGGTGTTCTTGGGCAATGGTGATGGGACCTTTCAAAGCCCTGTCAACTATGGTGCAGCAAATGATCCTTCGTCAGTGGCAGTAGGCGACTTCAACGGAGACGGCAAACTCGACCTAGCTGTAGCCAACGACAGTTCCTTGAACATCTCAATTTTGTTGGGAAAAGGCGATGGTACCTTTCAACCTGCTGTCAACTATGCTGCAGGAATGACTCCTTTGATCGTGGTGGTCGGCGACTTCAATGGTGATGGAAAATCTGACCTCGCGGTAAACAATCGTGGCTCCGCAATAATCACGATGCTTCTCGGTAACGGAGACGGGACTTTTCAAGCGGCTGTCAGCTACGGCGTGGGAACGGATGCTTTCCGTCTGACTGTGGGTGACTTCAATATGGATGGGAAATCAGATCTTGCGGTTGTTTGCTTTGGTTCCAACTCCGTCAACGGTACCACGTCTGTGCTGCTGGGTAAAAGTGATGGCACCTTTCAGGAGGCAGTCAACTACGATGCGGGATCGACTCTTGCGGCCATTGTGAACGGGGACTTCAATGGCGATCGTAAACTTGATCTTGTAGTGGCCAATGAGAATCCGCGAGGTACGGTTTCGATGCTGCCTGGCAACGGCGATGGGACGTTCCAAAGTTTCACCAGTTTTGGTGCAGGCTCGTCGCCTTTATTCGTTGCCGTAGGAGACTTAAACGGCGACGGCAAAGAGGACCTAACCGTGGCGAATGCTGCGTCCAGCGATGTCTCGGTGCTGTTAGGGAACGGCGATGGTGGTTTCGGGGCAGCCACTAACTTCAGCGTGGCATCTTCTCCCTCCAGCGTGGCGTTGGGTGACGTCAATGGCGACGGCGCGCTCGATCTGGTTGTGGCCAACAATGGTTCCACTAACGTTTCTATCCTGATCGGAAATGGCGACGGCACATTTCACGCCGCCACCAATTATGAAGTCGGCGCGAATCCCAGGTCGGTGGTGGTGGATGACTTCAACGGTGATGGCAAGCTCGATCTGGCTGTAGCGAATCAAAACTCTACTAACGTTTCAGTGCTATTGGGTGCAGGAGACGGAACTTTTCAGGCCGCCGTCAACTACGAAGTCGGAACGCGCCCCTTTTCCGTGGCGAAAGGCGACCTCAATAATGATGGCAAGCCAGACTTGATCGTTGCGAACAATTGGTCCGCGAGTGTTTCAGTCCTGCTGGCCAATGGTGACGGGACTTTCCGCCCCCCCGAAAACTATACGGCAGGGACTGCCCCCACTTCCGTGTCGATCGGCGATCTGAACAACGACGGCAACCTCGATTTGGTTGTTGCCAACGCAGGTTCCGGCGACGTTTCGGTGTTAGTAGGTAACGGAGATGGTACCTTCCAGATCGCCGTCAATTACGGGGTCGGAACGAATCCTGAATCCGTCCTGGTAGGCGACTTTAATGGTGATGGCAAGCTTGACCTGGCTGTTGCCAACGCTGCCTCTCGCAATATTTCCGTACTATTAGGTAATGGCGATGGCACCTTCCGGACGCACGTCGATTACGGGGTCGGATACTCTGCTTTTTCGGTCGCGGCTGGCGATTTCAACAGTGATGGGAAGCTTGATCTAGCAATAGCCAGTAGTGACGGCGGCAGCGTCTCGATACTGTTGAACACCTGCGTCTCTGCTGGCATTGACCTTGCCATTGTGCAAAGCAACTCGACCGTCACTGTTTCCTGGCCGTTGCCGTCCACCGGATTTGTTCTGGAATCCACGGCCAGTCTGAGCGTCACCAACTGGCAACCGGCCGTGGAAACGGCCACGACCAACAATGGCCGCTTGGAAATCACCGCGCCGGTCACGCAGCAGGAACGCTACTTCCGTTTGCGCAAACCGTAACGCGACGCACTCATATTTCCTCGATCGGGGATTGTGCGGACTCAAAGTTTCTGGCTTTATCTGAGGTGTCGCGACAGTGGTGCCGTCTATGAACGCACAACCAATCAAGGTGTTGCTGGTGGGGCACGAGTCAGTCCATGCCGGTCTGGCGCGGGAAGTCCCGCGCGCAAAGGCACGGCTCGAATTGTCCCGCGCCGGACGAATTGAAGAGGCAGGGCAACGCCTCGGCGAGGGCGCGTTCGACGTTGTCCTGCTCGACCTGATGGCCCCGGATGCAAAGGGGCTGGCTGGTTTTCGCGATCTTCGCGCGGCGGTTCCTTCCATGCCCGTCGTCGTCCTGGCCGGCGCGGATGACGAGGCGCTCGCGTTCCAGGCGGTGCGCGAAGG
The DNA here is from genome assembly GCA_035607015.1 of Candidatus Angelobacter sp. Lineage (NCBI taxonomy): Bacteria > Pseudomonadati > Acidobacteriota > Terriglobia > Candidatus Angelobacter > Candidatus Angelobacter sp. Next base: position 12,841 of record DATNDF010000330.1, read on the forward strand.
CGCCCAGGACTATCTCGTGAAGGGCGAGTTTGACGGGCCGATGCTCTCGCGCGTCATTCGTTACGCGATCGAGCGCAAGCGGGCCGAGGAGGAACTGCGCCAGAGCGCGGAGTTTTTCAAACTCATTTCGGAAAACGTCACCGACCTGATCGCGGTGATCGATCGGGATGGGAAACGGTTGTACAACAGTCCTTCGTACGAAAAAAGCCTGGGCGACGCGTCCCATTTGCAGGGCACGAATTCGTTCCAGGAAATCCATCCGGACGACAAGGAAAAGATCACACGGATTTTTCAGGAAACCATCGCGACCGGCGCCGGGCGGCGGTCCGAATACCGGATGTTGCTTTCGGACGGAAGCATTCGCCATATCGAGTCGCAGGGCAGCGTGATCAAGGACGCGAACGGCAGGACGAGCAAGGTGGTGGTGGTGTCGCGCGACATCACGGAGCGCATCCGGCAGATGGAGGTGTTGCAGAAGGCGCTGGCCGAATTGCATGAAGCGCACGAGGAGTTGAAGACCGCGCAGATGCAACTGGTCCAGTCGGAGAAACTCGAGGCAGTCAGCACATTTGCCGGCGGCATTGCGCATGAAGTGAAGAATCCGCTGCAGACGATCATCCTCGGCGTGGATTTTTTGAAAAACACCCTTGAAACCGCCGGCGAGGACGTGAAGATGGTACTCACGGAGATGGACAACGCGGCGCGGCGCGCCGACGCCGTCATCCGCGGCATGGTCGAATTCTCCTCCTACAACAAGCGCGACGTGCGGGACCATGATTTGAGCCGGATCGTGGAACAGTCGTTGCGCTCGGTGGAAAGCGAGATGACCGCGCACTCGGTCAGGTTGTTCAAGGACCTGGCTTCCAGCCTGCCGCCGGTCCGGCTCGATTTGAAGACCGTCAAACACGTTTTTATCAATCTGCTGTTGGGTTCGATCCGGGCGATGTCCGGGGGAGGGACGCTCACCGTCAAAACCTTCCTCAAACAGCTGAGCAAGGACGAGGGCTGGAGCGGCCGGACGCCCGGCCAGTTGAAGGCGGGCGACACGGTTGTTGCCGCCGAGGTTGAGGACGACGGCCCGGGCGTCATCGAAAGCAAGCTTGCCGACAAATCCGAACGCGCGTTCGCGACGGAACTGATCCGGAAGGGCGTTCTCGATTTGATGGTGCTGAAGAAAGTGGTCGAGTTGTACGGCGGGATGATTCGGATCATCAACCGCAAAGAGGGAGGGGTCAAAGTGACCGTCATGTTCAAAACACAGCGAAAGGAAGGATCATGAGCAAGAAACGAATTCTGGTGGCCGATGATGAGACCAGCATCACCCGGTTGTTGAAATTGAACCTCGAACGAACGGGCAACTACGAGGTGCGCGAGGAGAATCTTGGCGCGCGGGTGTTCGAGGCCGCGCAGGAGTTCAAGCCGGACCTGATCCTGCTCGACGTCATGATGCCGGACATGGACGGCGGAGACGTCGCCGCCAGTTTGAAACAGGACCCGGCGCTGCGCAAAACGCCCGTGGTGTTTTTGACCGCCGCGGTCAAGAAGGAGGAGCTGGGCGCTCCGGAGGGCAAGATCGGCGGGCGCATGTATATCGCGAAGCCGCTGAACGTGCAGGGCGTCATCGGCGTCATCGAAAAAACGCTGGGCAAATAGCGCGCCAAAACCAGCCTCTTGTTGTCCGCCCGGCGTGCCGGGTTTTCTTTCGGGGATCGTTCCGGTTTCATAGCGACCGCATGCCCATCGCCAGACCACGCCGGATGGCTTCGCGATTCGCCGCGTCGTAAAACTCCACCGGATTGTAATCATCGGTCAGTACGATGCCATGCTGCGGGTTGGCCTCCGTGCGGTCGTAGAAGGCGGCCCGGGCCAGGTCCCGACAGTGTGGATGCATCTTTTCAAAATCGGGCGTCGCGAAAGGATTGAGGGCCGGCTCGTCCGATGCGACGAAAAAGACGTTGCCGCTGTCGTCCGGATTTGCGGCGTGAATGCGCACGGACTTGAACACGGCGCGCAGCGTTTTTTCAATTGAGGCGGCGAAAAAGTCCCTGCCCGACTGGAAATCCCCGAAGGAATTGATCACCAGAACGCCGCCGGGTTTCAAAATGCGCCGCATCGAGTCAAAGGCCTCGCGGGTCATCAGGTGCGACGGCGAGGAGTCGCCCAGAAATGCGTCCAGCACA
>DATNDF010000331.1 GCA_035607015.1 Candidatus Angelobacter sp.
ACCGACGTCAGCACCGGTGCGTCCGGCACGAGCTTCCTCAATTCGTCCACCAGGAATTGCTCGCGCGCGCCTTTGCCCGTCGTGAAAGCGAGCCGAAACCCGGCGGCGGTCGCGACGCGATGAAATGCCGCCCAGTGACGGACCGGCCACTCCTTCTTGGACTGCCCGGCCGACAGATGACAAATGATTTTGTGTTCGGGCAGGATTTTTTCTGCGAACGCGCCCAACGCCGGGTCGGTATGGATTTGAATTTCCAACCCTGGGGACGGCGCAATGCCCCACGCCGACAAAATGTGCAACAACCGCAGCGCCTCGTGGCGATCGGTCGGCGCGGGGGCAACGCGCCGGGTGTAACAGAAACGGCGCCCGACAAAGCCTCCGGGATGAACCGGGCCAAGCCGCTCCCGCGCGCCGCAGAGCAGACTCAGCAACGCGCCCCGGTCATTCCCACCGAAGTCCACCGAACGGCCGAAACGTTCGCGGCGCAACGCGCGGAGGATCGGCCAGGTTTTGCTGAAACCGGCACGGCCGCGCCGACGTGGCATCGTCCAGACGCGCGTCAGCCACGATGACTGTTGCAGGATCGGCGCAACCTCCTCGGGCACGAGCACGTGCAACGCGCAGTCGGGCCAGCGCTCGCGGATCGCGCGCAACGCGGGAATCATGAGGACCGTGTCACCAAAGTATTTGAACTGAATCGCCAGAATTTTTAGCGGCCTCTCCATCAGCGTCGATTTTTCGCGGCGGCGCGCCTCAGGCCTGAAACTGGAGTTCGTAGAGTTTCTGATAAACGCCGCCGCGCCTGATCAGATCCGCATGTTTGCCCGTCTCCACGATCCGTCCCTGGTCGAGCACGACGATGAGGTCAGCCTTTTGCACGGTAGAAAGCCGGTGCGCGATACAGATCGTCGTGCGGCCGATCATCAACTCTTCCAGTGCCGCCTGCACCATTCGTTCGGATTCGGTATCAAGCGCGCTCATGGCCTCATCAAGCACAAGTATCGGCGCGTTCTTCAAAATGGCCCGGGCGATGGCCAGCCGCTGCCGCTGGCCGCCGGACAGCATTACTCCCTTCTCGCCAACGATGGCGTCGTAGCCCTTCTCTTTTTCCAAAATGAAGTCATGGGCAAAGGCGTGCCTGGCCGCCGCCTCGATTTCGGCATTGCTCGCGCCGGGCCGGCCAAGCTCGATGTTGTTGCGCACTGTGTCATTGAACAGGATGGTCTCCTGTGTCACGACGGCAATCTGGTCCCGCAGATCGTGCGTCGTCACGTCGCGGACGTCCACATCGCCGATGCGCACGGCGCCTTTTTGTGGATCGTAGAAACGAAGCAACAGATTGGTCAGCGTGGTTTTGCCCGAGCCGCTGGCGCCGACAAGAGCCACCATTTGCCCCGACTGAACCGTGAGTTTGATCCCTTGCAATACAAGCTTGTCAGCGTAGGAAAAATGAACGTCGTCGAAATGAATTAGCGCGCGCGCCGCCCGCAACGGCACAGGGCGTTCCGGTTCGAGGACGCTGTTCTTCATGTCGAGCAGCTCGAACACCCGCTGGCTGGCGGCGCGCGCCTGTTCCAACTGATTATGCAGCCGGCTGATTTCTTTGACGGGCTGGTAGAGCAGGAAGATGCTGGTGATGAAGGAAAGGAAGTCGCCCGCCGTGACCGACGTTTTGCCGGCGAATGTGACGTAAAGAAGCACGAGGGCGACTCCGATCGAGGCCAGCAGTTCAATGACAGGACCGGAAGCAGCTTGCGCTCGCACGATGCGCATGTTCTGGCCGACGAACCTTCGCGTTGTCTCGCGGAACCGCTGAATGACTGTCTCCTCGAGATTGTAGGCTTTCACGATGCGGATGCTGGTGAACGATTCCTGCATCTGGTCGGTGAGTTCGGCCAGGTGGGCCTGGGCCGCCACGGTCGATTTTCGCGTCTTGCGCCCATAGACGATGATTGGGACCAGGCAAACCGGGAAGACGAGTAATGATATCAGCGTCAGGCGCGGTTGTTGAACCAGCAGCACAACCAGAAGCGCGACGATGGTGATCGGTGATCGGATCATCACGGAAAACGAAGTCGCAAAGGTATAGTGCAGAAGCAGGATGTCGTTCATGATGCGCGAAATCAGTTCGCCGCTCCGGGCCAGATGAAAAAAATTCATGGAAGAGTACTGCAGCCGGGCGAACAGTTTCGATCGGATGTCCGCCACGGCGCGCACCGCCGCCCAGTCCATCAAATAACCGCTCAAGTATAAACAGACGCCGCGCACCAGCATGGCCAGCGGAATCGCGCAGATGGCGAGCGCAGCGCCCGTCCGGGTCGCGGGCAAAACGTTCTGCGGCATCAAATGTAGCAGCGGTTCCCTCAAGAATTGCGGCAGCTTCGCGATCTGTGTTGCGAGCGAATCCTGACCGGAGGAAAAAACCAGGTCCGTGACCACCCTGACCACGAGTACCAGCAGCGCATTGGAGAGGGCATAGAGGGCACCGAAGCAAATCCCCAGCACCATGCGCGTCCGGTACGGTCTGGCAAATTGCAGCAGTTTGCGGAGGAATTCGACCATCGATATTGCGCGGATTATGTCGCGCGCCGCCGTGTGACGCGAGGATTTTCCGCCTTCGAGAAGGTGGCGGACAGGAGAGCGAGAGGTCAGCCTCGGGCCGGCTCGGCGTCCGGGAAACTCACCGGCGGGCGCCCGGCGCGGATGTTTGTTTCCGCATTATCGCCGATCGACCATTCGGTTTACCTGTAGGCCGGCTTCAGACGATGCAAAAGCAGCTTGAGCCACTTCCTGAGCGCATTTTTGGGGAAGTTTCTGTGCACGTAAGCACAGTGCTTGTACGTAATCCGATGGTAATCGTGATTGCGCAACCATGAATCAACCCGCTTCTCGAACAGCTCTCCGCCGTACTGCGGATACCGTGCCGAGTCCGCATGTGTTTCGTTGTAGATCGGCGCCTGAAAATCCGCGGCGCGGACCAGGTAGCACTGGTCGGAAAAACCGGAACCAATAAAAAATTTGTCGTTCTCGTCAAAGGAGGAGCGTCTGGCTTCGCCAAGCCTGTGGTTCCAGACGGGGTTGGCGACTCTGACCCGTCCGTTCATCTCGAATTGTTCCAAGGCGTCCACCACCCAGTCCGAAGTTGCGGCGGGAATCGCATCGCCCGAAAAATGGAGAAGGAACTCAGTGTCGCAACGGTAAATGCTGACCAGCTCGGAAATGGAGTACACGTAACCCCGCCCGAGCGAGTCCCTGGACAACTGAAAAAAATCCAACGCCTCCCTTGCATGATCCTCTACCAGACAGAAATCCGTCAGTACATTTGCCTTCACCAGCTTTTCCGCGTAAGCGCGAACCTTGGCGCCGTCTCTCACATTGTTGATAAAAAGAATCCTCTCCGCGAAGGGGAAGTTGTTTCGGGCGATCATCCGTTCCAGCCGCCGCGTCTTCAACAAAAACTCCCAGTCTCCCTCCCAGCATTTCGTTTCGAATGTAACCGATGGGGAATTGATCATTCGTTCCTGGACAGGAATTTCCAAACAGCAATCATCTGAATCAAACCCGCGTCCGTCGCGAGTCGTACCGGCTCGCGACGCAGGACAATTTCATGAGGAATAGCCGACATGCGACGGCCAAATGTTGACGACACGAGCGCGCTCCCGCCAGTATTATTTGGAGTCAGGGATCTCCAGGTTGAGCGCGTCTTTCCAATAGTCATTCAGGAAGCGGTCCATCTCGGCGCGCAACCAATCGGCATCGAAAAGATCGTCCAACTTGTCCCGGCGGCCATACACCTGGCCGCTGTACCAGTGGTGGTACGCCAGGGCGCGGCCCTCAAAAAGGTACACCTGGCCCAAACCGTAACCGGTGTGCGCCGAGTCCAGTGTTAACACGCCGTCGGCCTGATTTCTCCGCACGAGTTCGGTCAGCCCGTAGTATCGTTCGAGGGGATGCGGTCCCCATTCGCCGCGCCAGATAAACGGTTTGCGCGACGACGACCGCACACGCGGCACATTTAGCGCCATCAAGCTGGCGTGAACAAACTCGGGCCGGGAGCGAAACCGGAAGTTCGTCAGCTCGGGGCGGACACGACACAAACGCGGATTTGTCAGCCACATCTCGTCGCGCGGTCCTGTGAGCGCCTTGCCGTCCTCAAGTATTCGAACCAACGGATCAAGACGGCCGAGCAGCAGACAATCCTGGTCGAGAAAAATCCCGCAAGGGCTCGTAATGCGGCCGAACATGTAATTCAACAGTCCGGTGTGACGATGCCGCCCCACCAAAGGATGCAGTGTCGCGCCATGTCGTTCGCAGGCGGTCCTTGCCGCCATGAATTCAGGCCATGCCGAACTGGCGTCCGCGACGATCACCCGTGCTTCGGGGTGAAAGCGCCGGATCGAATGCAGGCTCGCGTTCAGAAACGCCGGGGAGTTGAAATGGGCTATGCAAAACGTAAGAGGGGACAACGGCGGGCTGGCACGCCGTTGGCAGCGAAAAGCCGCAACCGCACAGAGTCGCCGCCAACTTTCACTGACACTTGCGCGCGAGGGTTCGGGTCGCCCCATATCTCAATGCGAACAAGACTGGCTCAGACGACAACCCACTACAAGAAGGACTTCCGGCGGAGAGCGCGGTCTGATAGGCTTTCAGAAATGAATCGATCTTTGCAATGCTCCAGTGACCGGAGAGAGTCAGCAATGACCGGACTCAAGTTGAGTTCATTTTCTGCCGGCTCGCTCCCGCGAAAACAGAAGAGCGGGCCTTGAGCAATCCCTGGACAAAGACCCGGGTCATGCTCGCGAACACCGGCGTTCGCGGCACGGCTGGATTTCTCTGCAAGGAACGAATCTGGCGGTTCGCCCGGTTCGTCGCGGCGCCGGCATTCAAAGCATGGACCTATCAGCTCCGCTCCCGTTTTTCGCCAGGTCCGGTGTATGCGCGCGCGGGGTCGAGTGATCGACGCGTCTTCCGGCAGGTGCTCCTGAACCTCGAGTATGATTGCTTTCCCAGCGTGCGAGAGCCGGGGTTGATTGTCGATTGCGGCGCCAATGTCGGTTATGCTTCCGTGTTTTTTTTAGGGCGCTACCCGTCCGCCCATGTCATCGCGATCGAACCGGACCCGGACAACTTCGCGCTCCTGCGGCGCAACACCGCTCCGTACGGTGAACGTGCCACCATTATTCAAAGCGGAGTGTGGTCTCACGCCACCGGCCTCACCATTCGACGTGGTGAATTTGGCGACGGACGTGAGTGGGCCACGCAAGTTGTCGAAACGCCCCGAGGTCAAACGCCTGACATTCAGGCGGTGGATCTTGGCGGTATTCTGCTCACTTCAGGGTTCCCACGCATCGATATTCTCAAGGTGGACATTGAACGCGCGGAAATCGAGCTGTTCGGACACGGCACGGAACGCTGGCTGGATCGGGTGGGTAATCTGGCCATCGAACTGCATGACGAAGAGTGCGAAAAAATCCTGTTCCGGGCCGTTCAGGGATGGGGGTACACGATGTCGCACCATGGTGAATTAACGGTTTTGGAGGGGTTGCGCGCACCGATTGTTTCAGCCGGCGAAAGTCTTCCCAAGGACGGATGAAAGATTGGGAACGGCGAGGTTGCCAAGCAAGCAATATGTTATCAGCAAAGCTAGGTTATCCGCGCGAACAATCTCACCGCACGGCAAACAAATAAAGTGCTTCGACGGCTAACTGAGTGGCGTAGCCCAAAATCCGTGCGCAACGCATCAGGGCATGCGCAGCGACTCGGCCATTCTGGAATGGAAAACTGCCCAAGGCCAGCATCACGTTTACTGCGCAATGAAAGGGTGCCGCCAAGAAGCGTCCGACAGCGAAAAGCCAACGGTCACGCCCGCGAGTCATTCGGCGCAGCCTTAATAGGGCGCTCGACCGGCCTTGGCTAAACTGGTTGCGAAGCTGCCATTTGAACCGAAGGCGTTCCGCAGAAACAGAGTGCTTGATCCGCGCGCAAGGCTGCCACCAGATCTCGTAGCCAGCTTTTTGCAGGCGGTCGTTTAAATCACTCTCCTCATGCGCGCTAACGGTTGCTCCCTTGTGACCAAACCGGTCATCAAATTTTCCCACTTGAATTGCCGCGTCCCGGCGGTAGGCAATGTTGCATCCCCACAGCCCACCCGAATCCGGCAACCGTCTTGCTTTTATGCCCAGATCCAATCCAATGGCGGCGGCGGCATACCATTTTGGGGGCGGTTTTTCGTAGTCACAGATCACGACACCGCCGACAACGGCGATCTGGTTCGCAGTCGGGGTTGCAAGAAATTGCCGATATGCGGTCAACCAATCTGGTTCAGCGACGGCATCGTCATCGAGAAATATGACGTATTCCCCGCGCGCCCGGGTGAGTGCCGCATTCCTTGCCACACTTAACCCCAACTTCGGTTCGGTGTGAACCGTGATCCTCGGGTCGGCCGCAGCAAAGCCCGCCACAAGCTGTGGCGTGTTGTCGGTTGAAGCGTTATCCACAATGAGGATTTCACAATCGGAGGCAAGCTGCGGGACAACGCTTTGCACGGCCTTCTCCAAAAAACTCGCGCGGTTTCGTGTGCAAATGGCCACGGTCAGGAATGGTGTCGCGTCGGACGCGGACTGGTCTGGAGTCGGCTGATCGGCCGTTCGCTCTGAGGTTACGTTCGTCACGGGAAGGATTTTTGATTCGGCGCGGATAAATTTCCAATTCTAATTTCCGTGCCACAAAACCAACTCTGTTCAGCCGGACGCCGATTTGCTTTAATCGGAACCGTGAAAGTCAGCGGGTTCACCTTCATTCGCAATGGCGTTGATCTGGGCTATCCGTTTGTGCCGTCCATCCGCTCGTTGCTGCCGCTTTGCGACGAAATCATCGTCAATGTGCCCCGCTCCACTGACAGCACCCTGAAAATGGTCAAGGCCCTCGGCGATCCCAAAATTCGGATCATCGAAACCGAGTGGGACGAGAAGCTTCGGAAGGATGGCCTCGCGTTGTCGCACCACACGAACCTCGCGCTCAAGGAATGCGCCGGAGACTGGTGTGTTTATATGCAAGGCGACGAGGTATTGCACGAGGACTCCGTGCCCACCATGCGCGCAGCGATGGAACAGGAGTTGAACAGTTCGGCCGTGCAAGGATTGCTGGTGGATTACACGCATTTCTACGGCAGTTACCAGACGTATGTGTATTCGTTGGGCTGGTATTACCAGGAAGTGCGCGTCGTGCGGCGCGATCCGAATATCCGTTCTTGTGGTGACGCGCAGGGTTTTCGGACCGTGGACGGCCAAAAACTTCACGTCAAAAAGTCGGGCGGCCGTTACTTTCATTATGGTCACGCGCTCAAGCCTGATCTGGCTGAACGCAAGCTGCGCAACCTGTCGGGTCTCTACCACGACGATGTGGGAGTGAAAGAAGAAGTCGGCCGCCGTCCACCCCGATTTTACGACGATGATCAGAAGGTGAAACCATTCACCGGCGCCCACCCCGCGGTGATGCGGGACACCGTCGCCGCGGCGGACTGGACCTACACTTCACGCAATCCGTTGATTCGATTTCGTCGCGATTACTTTTGGGAAGACGTCGCGCTGCTGATCAAACGTTGCACCGGCTTGACCCTCGGTGTGCATCGGAATTACCGCTTTGTGAAAGATTGATCAACAAAGGAACATGCTCTCCTGCGTGCTGGGCGAATCGAGTCGCGTTTGTAGAGCGCTTTTCGCGATCATGAGCGTCGCCATAATCATTCCAGTCTTCAACCAACTGTCTTACACGCGGAAATGCTTGGAGAGTCTTCGTGCGACCGGATACGATCAAAATAGTACTATCGTCATCGACAACGGTTCGACGGATGGCACGGCAGATTACCTTTTAACATATCCGTCGCTGAAAACGATTCACAACTCGACGAATCGCGGCTGTGCCGGCGCTTGGAACCAAGGTGTAAAGGCCAACCGCATGGAGTGGAATGTGGTGCTCAATAATGATGTGGTGCTGACGAAGGGTTGGCTGGAAGGCTTGGTCCGTGCGGCGGAACTGAAAGGGCTGAACATCGTCAGCCCGGCCATCTGCGATGGTGACTTGAATTATGACTTACCAGCTTATGCTGGCGACTTTGTATCCAAGATGGCTAGCGTCATGCGCTCCGGTGTCGTCAACGGTGTATGTTTCATGGTTCAGAGGCGCGTTTTCGAGCGCGTCGGTTATTTTGACGAGAATTTTAGAGTGGGTGGGTTCGAGGACGCCGACTTTTTTGTGCGTGCGAAACACGCCGGCTTCAAACTGGGAACGACGGGGCGGTCTTATATCCATCACTTTGGATCGGCGACACAGAAGGCTATCAAGGCGACCACCAACGATTACGGCCCGGAACACCGCGCTTATTTCCGCAATAAGTGGGGGCTGAATTGGCCGAAGCGTCGGTGGATACGCTTTCGACAGCAGCTGATTCTGGTGTGGTGGGCGGCGAACGAACGCAGACGATTCGGTCATTCCCTAAACGAAAAGCGAACTTCGAGCGGTGTTCGTTACGAATGACGTCCCTTGTGATTTCATAAAGGATCAAAATCATGTTAAAAGCGATCGAAACCACGGCGAAGAACTTCCTTCGTTCTCGACTTGTTCCCCAAGCTATCCGGGCATTCCGAAGTGCTGAATGCACGATCCGCTCGGTAGAGGACGCCGTCGCGCTGACGTTTGATTTTCGCTATTGTGGGATTAAGATACGCCCTTCACAAATTCCTGCTGAGATCCTTCAATTGTTGAGACTACTTAGGGCGAATCCTCCACGGGCTTTGTTAGAGATCGGAACACACAAAGGGGGAAGCTTCTTTCTTTTTTCCTATACCGCAGCTGAAGACGCCTTGCTGATCAGTCTTGATCTGCCACACGGCAAATATGGCGGCGGCTATGCGGCGTGGCAGGGATGTTTGTATCGTTCCTTTGCACGCAATCAACAGCGAATCGAACTCGTCCAGGCCGATTCACACGACCCAAGCACGCTGCAATTGATCAGGCAATTGCTGGGCGAAAAACAATTGGATTTCCTAATGATCGATGGTGATCACAACTACGAAGGTGTCAAAGCCGATTTTCTTGCTTACATGCCGCTGGTTCGGACTGGTGGAATTATCGCATTTCATGATATTGTTCCCGGGCGGGAAGGATTCGTTGGAGGTGTCCCACGATTCTGGAAGGAAATCAAAAAAGACCGGCAAGTCGATGAGTTCGTTGCCAGTTGGCAGCAAGGAGGCTACGGAATTGGTGTTTTGTACAAGTGAGGTTCTCCCGTGCCTGACAAATTCATATGGACAGAATTTCTCCGTTTTTTGAGCCGAGCGTAGTTGCGCGCCTCAACGTTCGCCAGATGATTGAAGGCGAGGTTGGCCTGCAGAAGTTTGAACAAAAACGGCTGCGGTTCGTAGGCGATGATGGGTAGCGACGAAACCGAGCGCAGCAAAAGCGTGTAAAGCCCGATGTTGGCGCCAACATCCAGAAGGCAGCCGGAGGTCTGTTGCCGGGCCAGGGGCGCCAGCAACCGGAACTCCGGGACGACATCGACACCATTCAACAACTGGTTGGTGATCTGTTTGGCCCAGGACGCGGGTTGGATCAACTGGCACTGGTTGAAGGGGATGGCCAGCAGTCCGCGCCGACCGTTCATGGCGGAAAGCAGCGGATGGTATTTGCGCCCCAGGGGCAGGAAACCGTGCAGGCCGCGCAACAACCTTTCGCCGCGAATTATCCTGGCCTGGTTCCATGCTTGGGAATACGCCGCGCCGCTCATGCGGTTGAAACTTTGACTTATCCACGCCTGACGTGTCAACCTACCCCACCGGCAACAAACATGACAACGACGCGGCCTGTCACCGCCTACACCCTCACCTTCAATGAAGCCCGGCAGATCCGGGCCGTGCTCGAGTGTGTGAAGTGGGCCGACGAAATCATCATTGTGGATTCGTTCAGCACCGACGGCACGCTGGACATCGTCCGTCAATATGACGCCCGGATTATCAGCGAAAAATTCTGCGGTTTCGGCAAACTGCGCAATCTCGCGCTTGACGCCGCGAAACACGACTGGGTGTTCAGCCTCGACGCCGACGAACGTTGCACGCCAGAACTGGCGGCAGAGATCCGCCGTGAACTCGCGGCTCCGGCGTTCGACGCCTATCATGTTCCGCGCAAGAGCCATTTCCTGGGCCGCTGGATGCGGCACAGCGGGTGGTACCCGGACTATCGACAGCCGCAGTTGTTCGATCGAACCAGGTTCCGATACAACGACGAGCTAGTGCACGAGAGCTACACCCTCAACGGACGGCTTGGCTGTCTGCGCGAGCACGTGTTGCAGTATCCGTGGGATTCGATTGAGACAGCGACCGCCAAACTGCAGCGCTACTCGACGTTGATGGCGCAGCGTTACGCGGAAACCAACAGGCGTGCCACACTCCCAAAACTGATCGGCAGCCCGGTGGCCATGTTTCTGAAGGTTTTCGTGCAGCAACAAGGGTTTCGCGACGGCCGCCACGGCCTCGTCCTTGCGTCGCTTTACGGCTATTACACGTTTTTGAAATACGCAAAACTGTGGGAGCTGCAGCAAAGGAACACCGCCGCACGGACCGGCTGAGCGGCCGTTTCCGTCTCCCGTCGTGCCGTGATGAAGACGTCCCGCTGGACAAATTTTATTGGCGAACGTGACATTGCAGGTAGATTCAATCGTCCATTCTCGATGACTATGAAACTGAAACTCACCGTTGTGCTGTGCCTGTTTGTTTGTTCATTCCCCGTCCTGGCCCAGCAGGAAAAGCCTCTGCGCGTGTTCATCCGGGCGGGCGTCAAGACGCACGGGCCGAACCAGCACGATCACCCGCGGTTTCTCGCCGGGTGGAAGGATCTGCTCAACCAGCGGGGCGCGAAAGCTGATGGTTCGATGGATTTTCCAACCACGGAACAACTGGACAACGCGGATGTCCTCGTAATCTACGCGGCGGACGGAATGAAAATCGTCGGCGAACAACGCGCCGATTTCGAGAAGTTCTTGAAGCGCGGTGGCGGCCTGGTGGTGATTCATGACGGTGTCGTGAGCGGCGATCAACACGAATGGGCAAAAAAGGTCCAGGGTGGCGCGTGGCGTTGGGACGGCGACAAAAAAACCAAGTGGCTCGAGAGCGAGGTCGGAATTTATTTCGTGGACCAGAAACATCCCATCGTGAAGGGCGTGTCCAACTTCGACTGGCGGGACGAGATTTATTACGACATGGACATGGCGCCCGACGCGCATGTGCTGGCGACCTCGTTCCACAGCGTGTTTGTCATCGCGCCACAGATGTGGACTTACGAGAAGACGTGGGAGGGCGGTTCCGCGCCGTATCGCGCGTTTGTCAGCATTCCCGGCCATGAATACAGTTCGTTTCAAACGCCACACTACCGTGCGATTCTGCTGCGGGGCATCGCCTGGGCCGGAAAGCGCCCAAACGTCGATTCACTTTGCTCGAGAGAGGAACTCGACTCGCTGACCTATCCCGCCGGCGGCCCGACCGCTCCGGAAAAGGCGGCGGCAAAGCTGAATGTTCATCCAGACTTCAATATCAGCCTGATCGCCTCCGAGCCGTTGATCGAGAAGGTGATTTCGCTGGATTGGGATCCGAAAGGCCGTCCTTGGGTCGCGGAAACGCCAGAATACCCGAACGGCCGGACCATCAACAGGAATGACCTGCCGATTTATCCCGACCGAACCGCGCGTCCCGAAACCTATCGTGGCGACAAGGAAGACCGCCCCGCTCGCGATCGCATCTCATGGCTCGAAGACACCAACGGCGACGGGCGCATGGACCGAAAACACATCTTTGCAGACTTCGAGCATGGCGTGCCCGGCGGACTGGAACTGGTGACTTCGCTCGTGTTCTACCGCGACGGTGTGATCGTCGCCCAGGCGCCGGACATCCTCTGGATTCGCGACATCAACGGCGACGGCGTGGCTGACCGCGTGGAGAAGCTTTACACCGGTTTCGGCACGTTCGACACCCACGCGGTCATCAATAACTTTCGCTGGGGCATGGACGGCTGGATCTACGGCGCGGTTGGTTACAGCGCCGGCGATCCAAGGTCTGGAGATGGCGCGAAAAATTTTGGCCGCATCACGGCCGGCATCATCCGCTTCAAACCCGACGGCTCGGCCCTCGAGCAGGTGGCCTCCGGTT
>DATNDF010000332.1 GCA_035607015.1 Candidatus Angelobacter sp.
TCGAATCCGTTTCCGGGGAATGTCGTACTCTTCGATCGCGGTGGAGAGCAGGACGCGCGCTTTCGCCGTGGCGATCCCGAAGTAATCATCATAACCGTTCGGCGCATACGGGTACGCGGAGATCGCATCGTGGAAGCCTTCCCGCGGCCCCTCATAAATCAAGGCCCCCTTGGACGTCCAGGCCGGGACCGCATCATCCAGCAGGCGGTTGTCGTCAATCTGCCACATCTTGTGATTGTAGTGTTTGGCAAACTTTTCGTAGAGCGTCGGCCCGACCGACCCGAGCCAATAGTCCTCCACATTGCCGGCCGATTCTCCCGATTTGATTTCGGACAGTTCCTGCCTGATCCGGTCCCGGTCCGGCATCCGCTCGATGTCATCTTTGTGAATCGGAAAGTTATAGAACTGTCCATCCTGCTCGACGTAGGTAAGGAAAACGTGTTTCAAACGGCGGAGCGGCACATACCGGTTTAGAAAATCGAACAGGCGCTCGTCCCGGGTGAGAAAATGCCGCGGCCCGAAGGTGTAGGGATGCCCGCCGTACCACTTGGTCCGCACGCCCGCTCCCAGGAAGGGCGCCGATTCCACCAAGGTCACGTCCCACCCGCCCTGCAGGGCAAGTTGGTGCGCAGCCGCGCAGCCGGCAAAACCGCCACCGATGATCAAAGCTGATTTCATGTTGAATTGTTGTAGAGGCTCCGGATGGCCGGCGGCTTCGTCCGTTGTTCCCTATCGCATGACGAAGCCGAGGTACTGCTGCCCGCGTCCCCACCATTTCCGGAACTCCCGCAGCGCTTTCCCATTCCTCGTGTCCGACTGGAGATACGAGATAAAAGATTTCACCGAACGGTGCGTGACGGGACTGTGCGTCCGCAGTGCGTTCGCCAGCGGTTTCAAAAGTGCAAGCAACTGCCGGGATGAGAACCGGGCGGTTCCTCGTTCTCGCGCGAATATTCCTTCATAGATTTCCTGTGACAGCGACTCGACCCGCCGGACGACGCCCTGGCTGTCTTGAGGCAGTCGAACCCTGCAATCCATCAAATTGAGTCCCAGTTCGTAATAAGCGTTCATCGCAAAAGAATTGTCCGCGCATTGCCGCCCGAAGATGTTTTTATACCACCGCCAGTCGATCAGAAATCGGGGCGAGCTTCCCAGGATCATCGCGCTGTCGCCAAGCGCCGTAACCGCCTCGGGGATCGAAAACAGCGGCCCCGTCCACGGATGTAGAATCTGATCAATCACCCAGTCCTCCGGCCGGCGGGACATGCCCGGCAGCGCGGCCAGGTCCGTCCGGAAAAAATCCGCGAGCCGGGCAACTTTGGCGTCGAACTCCGGACACTCCTTCACCAGGTCCCACGCCAGCCAGCGCCGGAGCATCTCCGGCAGGAGCGAAATGGCATCCATACAGGTGATGACGAGGACGCCTCCCGGACGCACAAAGCCGGCGACGTGCCGCAGGAATGCGGCAGGTTTTTTTTGCGTGGGAATGACCGCTTCACACAGGACGATGTCGAATTTTTCCCCGGACCGAAAACTTGCGATGGAAGAATGCCGGAGCGCGAATTTCAGATCCGGACAGTATTGTTTCAAAAGCTTGTTCGTGCTTTTCAGGCTGGGCGGGTTGCCGTCCACCAGGAGATAACGCCGTGGCCCGAGCAGGCCGGTAACGACGGCGTTGTGCCCGCTGCCAGGTCCGAATTCGAGCACGTTCGCGCCGCGAAACGTTCCCGGCGGCAGGCCCAGGTGGCAGTAAAGCGAGCAACGCCGTTCGACGTGCCGACGGAGATCCGAAATGTCCTGCCGTGTCGGGATGATTCCGTGCGCGGAATAAAAATCGACAAAGGGAATTCTCATGCGGTCGGCGGACGGTCGAGCCAGGCCCGGGCCATTGATTCCTGCCAGTGGAGACCGACGCCGCCGTCCACCCAGATTTCCTGTCCGGTAACAAAGGAAGAAGCCGGACTGAGAAGAAACGCCACGACCCGGGCGACCTCCTCCGCTGTTCCCATGCGGCGTAGCGGAGTGATCCGCTCGTACATCTGATGGAGCCCGCGGTTTTCCAGAAAATGCTTCTTCGATTCCTCCTTCAGGAGCGTGCCAGGCGAGACCGCGTTGACGCGGATGCCTTTCGGGCCGAGCTTGAACGCAAGATAGCGGACCAGACCCATCACGCCCGCCTTCGCCGCGTGATATCCTTCGTCCTGCTCGTCCGCCACAAAACGCGAGGCGCTGGAAGCCATGACGACGATTGACGCATCCTGCGCGGTGTCAAAATGCGCCGCGCTTTTTTCAACGACCTCCTTGGTGGCGGTCAGCGTGGCGCTGAGATTGCCCATCCAGGCGTTTTCCTTTCCGCGATGGCGCTGAAACAACGCCAACCCGTGGAATTTGCCCTGGTCCGCTACGACACGAGAGATCGCGGACTCGACAGATTTGGATTCAGTCACGTCCGCCTGATAAGCTCGCACGGCGGGCTTCAGAGGTGGAGATGGAGCTGTTCGCGATATGACGGAAACTCTGGCGCCCATCTCCACGGCCAGCAGCGTGAACGCTCTGCCAATACCCCGCGTCCCGCCTACGACCAGGACATGCCGGTTTTGGAGACTATTGGCGACGACAGGATCCATTACTCGTGAACTTTTCAAACTCAGGCCGAAAAATCGAAGCGCCAATCATGGTGAAGGGCCTCCGAACGTCAAACACTTTTGAAATTCCAAAAGGGAGCCCACGAAGCCCTGCTCAAATGATTTTGAGTTCGGGCAGTGGAATCACAAAACGTCCTCCTGCCTTTTCAAATCCGGGGTGTTTCTTCCGAATCTGGTCGAAGTAACGCCACGCGAACACAACGACTCCATCCGGCTTGCGCTCCTCAAGCTGGCTGGAAGGAACGCAAGGGATGTGAAAGCCGGGGCTGTGTTTGCCATGTTTTCTCGGGTTGTCGTCCAGCAGGTAGTCCAACACCGAGCCCAGACGAAATTCGTAAATCATGGTCGTTGTCCCGACCGAGGCGCCGTAGCCGGCGATCGACCGACCGGGTTTCTTGAAACTGCCGGCCATCTCCTGAATCTCGCGGGTGAGTGAATCAAGCCGACGGCGGCACGCCTCCAAGGCGTTGCGGCCGTGAATCCCTTCGCGGCGCTCCAAGGCCATTTGTTCCGCGACGGAAGAATTGACACGCCGCGGCCCGCCCGCGCGCTGCACCGTCAGCCGGATCGAACCTCCCTTATTGGAGTTCCACTCGACATCTATCAATTCCAATCCATGCCGGGAAAAGAACGCTTTCAAAGGACAAACGGAGAAGTAAGACAGGTGTTCGTGATAGATCGTGTCGATCAGGCCGTTTTTGACAACATCACCCCAGTAGGAAGTCTCCATTACCAGGATGCCGTCCGGCGACAGGAGAACATTGACGCCCCGCGCGACGTCGGAAAGGTCGTCGATGTTCGCCAGCACATTGTTGGCCGCAATCACCGTCGCGCGGCCGTGCGCCTGCACAATTTCCCCGGCGACCTGCGGCGTGAAGTATTTCGCCATCGTCGGTACTCCCGCCTTCGAGGCGGCCTGGGCAATTGCCGTCGCCGGTTCGACACCGAGCACGCGGCACCCTCGCTCCTGAAACGCCCGAAGCATCGGACCCTCGTTGCTGCCGATTTCCACCACGAGGGATTCTTGCGCGATTTCATGTTTTCGCATGACCGCTTCGGCGAACCGTCGGAAGTGCTCGGGCAGTCCCACTGACACCGAGGTGACGTAGGGAAAGCTCGCGTAAAGAAGTTCCGGGGAAACAACATCTCGCAGCTGAACCTGCCCGCATTTCGAACACAGGTACAAGTCGAGATTGAACAACTCCGTCGGGGCGCCCAGGCGATCTGCCGCGATGTAATCGTCCCCGATCGGAGTCGATTGCAGGGCCAGCCCCGGCAACAATTCACCAGAGTCGCAAAGACGGCATGTGTTTCGGGTGAAAAAGGAGGGCTTCATCAGGAAGCAATGTTTCCGGTGGATGGCGCCGGTTCCGCAGCCATCATCCGACTGGAGGCGAGATCGATCCCCTCGAGGAATCGCGCGCACTCTTCACGTTTTTCGTCCGCCGGCGCCCACGGCGCAAACACAGTGTCGCCCGGTTGAAACGGACCGATGGTCGTCTCCTGAAATACCACAACATCGGAAATTGTCCGCAACGTGTGATAACGGGTCTTGTGCAGGCGAAAATAATAAGGAAGGCCCGCGCCGTATGGACCGAGACGCGTGACCGACCGCACTTCGCCCGCGTCATCAAACACGACGACGTCCATCATCCCTTCGATTATCTGAAAAGACTTGGGTTTGTTCGTGTTTTTGTGCGGGCGGACATAGGTGTCGCGCAGATTGACGATGATCATCTCGTGCAAGAGGTCTCCCACACCCGTGTGCGTGCAGAGGCGCGCCCGCTTGCGTGGATTGCACCTGGTTTGAGATTTCAGGAAGTCGAGATCAGGAGCCGCCAATGCAATGACCTCGCCTTCCGCGTAAAACACTTCGTCTGATCTTCGTTCGATTTGCATTCGCCAGTTTCCAGATAAAAAAACCGTGGACGTGAATCCGCTCCGCCCGGCCGCGCTCAGTTCGACATCGTGATCACACAGCGGCCAACCAGTCCGGAACGGAACTCGTCCAGAGCGCGGTTGATTCCGGACAGCGGGTGCCGGTGCGTGATAAGCCGGTCGAGATCGAGTTTGCCCTTCGCGTAGAGGTTCAAATAGCGGGGAATGTCCACGTTGGGATCGGAGCTTCCACCTTCGCAACCGGTCAGGACCTTGCCGAAGTGAAGCGGAAGTGAATGAATGGTGATGTCCTGATCGTGCCGGGGGACGCCGACGAGAATCGTGCGGCCCCTGGCGCCGGTCAGTTCGTAAGCGGCCTCGATCAGATTCACCAGACCGGTGTTCTCCACGAAGACATCCACGCCCGCCCTGCCGACAATTTTTCGCACTTCGTCGCGCAGATCGGAACGTGTTGTGTTGATGAGATGTGTCGCGCCGAACGACCGCGCCAGGTCCAGTTTGTGGTCGTGAATATCGATCGCGATGATCGGGTCGGCCGCAACCATTGCCGCGCCCTGGACCACATTCAATCCCACGCCACCACACCCGAGCACGGCAATCGACTGGCCAATCTTGAGCTGCGCCAGATTGTTGATGAGACCGAGCGCTGTCGTGACGGCGCATCCCATCAAGGCGGCGATTTCAAATGAAACGTCCTGTCCGATGCGCGTCAGGCGGTTTTCCGAAACGATCGCGCGTTCGTTGAACGTTGTGACCCAGCCCGCATTGACCGTGCGACCATTCCATCGGTATTGGGGCGTTTTCGACTGGATCCCAGCACCCTTACGCCAGTGCATAACCACGTGATCCCCCTTCTTCACCTGCGCCACTCCGGGACCCGTTTCAAGAACCACGCCGCCACCTTCATGCCCGAGCAGATGCGGGAGAAACTTATCCTCCCCTTTGATACCCTGGATCTCGTTGAGTTGCGCTCCGCAAATGCCGCTCGCCCCCACCTCGACCAGAACCTGCCCCACGTCAAGCGCCGGAAACTCGACTTCGTCCACGACCAGCGGCCGGTTGAGCGTTTCAAGGATCGCAGCGCGGGCTTTCATGGAACGTCACTCGAAAAAGATGAACTCATAATCGCCGGTGTAACCAAAGTGATCGTAGAGCCAGATCCACGCCCGCGTGTCGAAGAATGCCTCGGCCGTCAATGCCCAGCACTCAAGATTGAACAGTTCCTGCTCATTGCGATAACTCTCGACCATGAGGTACTTGTTTTTGCCAACGCGCTCGATTTCGCTGACAGCGGTTTGCAACTCGAACACTTTCAGGTTGTGCAGACAACCAAGCGAAATGACGAGGTCAAAATGCTTATCGGTCCACTGATAACGCTCCTGCGCGCGGTGACGGAACAGTGTACCTTTGAAATCCGCGTGCTTCGACGCCAGGCCGTGTTTGGAAATATCAAAGCCGACCAGCTCCAGCCCCGGCTCGATCAATTGCATTTCATACAGAAGAAACGCCTTGCCGCAGCCGACATCCAGAACGCGCGAACCTGACCTGAGTCCGTAAATGTCAATCAGCGCCCGGGCGACAGGTTTCCACCGTCCGGGGAGGTATTTGTAACCGCCATAACCGAAGCGCCGGTCCCCGTCCCAATAGTCGAACTCATACTCTTTGGCCTTGAGCATGCAGTTGACCTTGTCGTCCACCATGCGCGCGAGATAATCCCTCTTCGTTGCTTTGTGCAACGGAGTGACGATGTTCAACAGTCTGCCCATAATTGCCGCGCGTAATTTTATTTCGCGTTCGCAGGCTGCATCAGTGATTGCACGATTTCAACGATCCGCTCGGCCGTCAGCCCGTAGCGCGCCATCAGACCGGCCTGCGAACCGTATTTGTCGGGAAAAACATCCGGCAAACCGATCCGTTTGAACCGTTTTGGCGCGTCGAAATTCGCCTCGGCGATTGCTTCGGCCACGGCGCTTCCCAGTCCGCCGATAATATTGTGTTCTTCCAACGTCACAACGGCGTGCGCCCTCGATGCCCGTTCAATCACCGCTTCTGTGTCAAACGGTTTGATGGTCGGCATGTGCAGTACCGCGGCTTCGATTCCTTCTTTGCCGAGAGCTTCCGCCGCGTCGAGCGCGGGTTTCAGCATCACGCCGGTCGAGACAATCAACGCGTCCGAGCCGTCTCGCATCGGAATGGTTTTGCCAATCTGGAACGGCGTTCGATCATTGGTGACGATGGGATCGCCCCCTTTGCCGAGCCGGACATAAATCGGCCCCGAATAATCGACGGTCAAAGGCATCAACCGCCGCATTTCGTCGGCGTCCGCCGGCGCGACAATCGTCATGCGTGGCAACGCGCGAAATATGGCGATGTCGTCTATGGCCTCGTGCGTCGGACCCAGCGGCGCATAGACCATCCCGCCGCCGCTGCCAATAAGCCGCACATTCGCGTTATGAAGGCAAAGGTCGAGCGCAACCTGTTCGAAACAGCGGCGCGTCAAAAACGTGGCGATGGTGTTGATGTAAACGATCTTTCCTTCGAGCGCGAGGCCGGCGGCGATGCCGATGATGTTGGCCTCGCTCACGCCTTCCATGAAAAAGCGGTCCGGCATCTCAGCCTTGAATTGCTTCAGGGTGCCGATTCCCAGATCAGAGCCGATAAAAAACACACGCCGGTCCTTCCGCGCGAGTTCGTAAACCATGTCGAGGCAGGTCTTGCGCATCAGTCCGTCTCCAGTTCTGCCAGCAAGGCCTTGACTTCGTCCGGCGCAACCTTGTTTTTGTGGTGCCAGTTCAAATTATTCTCCACGAAACTGACGCCCTTGCCTTTAATCGTATGGCAAATGATCGCGCCGGGCTTCTGCGAATCCAGCGGCACTCGCCTCAGGGCCGCCCGCAACTCCTCAATATTGTGACCATCGACTTCCTCGACCGCAAAACCAAAGGCGCGCCATTTGTCAGCGAAGGGCTCCATGTCCAGCACTTCATAGGTCGTGCTGTAGGATTGCTGTTTATTGTAGTCCACCAGGACCGTCAGGTTGTTGAGCTTGTGTTTCGCTGCGCACAACGCCGCCTCCCAGAGGGAGCCTTCATTCGATTCGCCATCACTGCAAACGACGAAAATGCGATGGCTCGCCTGGTCGTGGCGCGCGTTCAAGGCAAATCCGACGCCAAAGGAAAGCCCGTGACCCAGGCTGCCGGTGGAGGCTTCGATGCCGGGCACTTTGCCGAACTCCGGGTGGCCGCCAAGGATACCGTCGCTCTTGCAGAACTTCCACAACTCCGCCTCCGGAAAAAATCCCTTCTCGGCCAGCAGAACGTACAATGCGAGGCAGCCGTGCCCCTTGCTCAGAACAAAACGGTCGCGTTCGCGCCAGCGCGGGTTGGCCGGGTCGTATTTCAAAATGTCGTCGTAAAGCACCCGGAGCATTTCCACGAGCGAGAACGCCGAGCCGACGTGGCCGCGGCCGCCGGCTTCGATCATGCGCACAATCTTGCGACGGATCTCCTTTGAACGGCGATCCAGCAGAGTGGTGTTGATGGGCGGCGCCTTAGCCAGAATAGGGGAACCGCTCATATTCGTTGCGTATCCGCGTTAGCATTCGTTTTGCTTTCGACAATTGTTTCATTTGCAGGGCGTCGCGGTCAAGCTCCGCCCCGCCCGCGAACTCGCGCCGCTTGAACTCGTCCGAGAGAAACTCGTTCAACAGGATGAAGCACCACTTGAGGCCAAAGAGCGGATAGACAGCTTCAACGCGTCCGGTCAGACTTCGGTTTCCTGAAAAGCGTCCGAGGATGGCGGCAAAAAACAGGCGTCTCTGCTCAAAAGACAAATCCATCGCGGGGTGCAGAAGGAAGTCTGAAATCATTTTTGCCGGGTCGTCCCATCCGAAGTATTCGAAGTCCAAAAAAACGATCGTGCCATCAGGGCGACGCAGCGCGTTATGAAAACCGAAATCAGAGGGGCTCAACGTTCTTTCGGATGTGTCCACCTCACGGTCCCAGTCAAGGCCGGAGGCTCGAAATCTCTCCCGGCTCCAACCGAGCATTTGTTCTGTTGCCGGCACCAGTTGCCGCGCCAGGAAGGAATTCGCCGCAGCGACAGCCCCAGCGCCACCCTCGATCTTGGCCAGCCGCTCGCGCCGTTTGGAAATGCTTTCCTCTATTGTTTTACCTGAAAAGCAAGCTTCCGATGCCGGACCAAATCCACGGCTCTCCTGATTCAGAGCCAGATCGCGCAACCGGCCCAAAAACTCCGACGACGCTTGAACGTCCCTGTCCTGAACGCCGGTTTCGATTACCCGCCCGCCCTCGACGAATTGGTAAATTGCGCAACCCCTGGCGGGATCCGAGGCGATCGGCTCGGGCACTTGTTGAATTCCCTTCCGCCGGAGAAACGCGAATGCCGAATACTCGGTCCCCAGGCGGTCGCGGTTGTCGGCGCCGTGACGGAAGTAAAATTTCAGCGCGAACCGGCGGGATCGCGAATCCTCCACGCGAAACACCTGGCTGTTGCGTCCACCGCCGATGGGAACGAGGGCAACAACATCGGCACCCAGCAACCCCGATGCCGTGGCACGAATTGATTCGAGGAGCTCGTTATCTGGCATTGGCAAAGACATAGGCCTCAATTTCCCGCCAGGACCTCATCACCTTTGCGCCGGGCGGAACCGTGCGCAGGGGATGGGTTGAAAAAAGGATTTTCTCGACGTTTGCGGGAAACGATTCCTCGCGGAAGGTTTCCTCCAAGTCGTCGATAAAATGCGTGCAACCAAGTCCGGCGATCCGGTTGAGTTTGTCCTGCCGCGTCATTTCAAAGAAAACGCTGGCCGGGGAAAAGCCGATGGATTGCGCATCAAAGAAGCCGTGCGTCTCCAGCCAGCTGCGGGCGGCCCGATGCAGATCGTGGGGAGGTCCAACCACCGGATGCTTGGTTTTGTGACTGATGATGTAGAGTGGCGGGCCCGCCCGTTGGGCCCGGGCGAAAAACTCGATGACGCCCGGAAAGGCCGGTGCCTCCCCCATGCGCTTCCCGTAAACGTCGCCTTGCAATTCCGTCCAAATGTCCTCCTGGCCGGACTGCCGAAGCTGATCGCGCACCGCTGTTTTTTGACGCGGGAGCCCCGCTGGAATCAGACCTCGCTCCGCTGCCAACCGGTGAAACAACTCATCATAACTGACGATCGTGTTGTCGAAATCGATCCCGATGACCATATCAGGCGCCCGACCGACCACGCTCGCACGGATGGATCAGGTGGTTCATTTCACTTTGAGTTCCTGCATCCGCCTGATGTTCGAATAAAGCGTGTTCTTGAACGGGTCGCGTATCTTGCCGGCTTTATAGGCGTGGGCGATGCTGAGAATGGCGTCCTCTATGTTGAACTCCGGCTCGAAACCGAGCACCCGTTTGATCTTGTCCGAGTTGACGTGATACGAGCGGTTGTCGTCCGTGGGTGTGTATTCAAGTTCGATGGTTGAGTCACCCAGAGTGTCACGCACCAGTTTGGCGATGTCTTCGACGGACCG
>DATNDF010000333.1 GCA_035607015.1 Candidatus Angelobacter sp.
CTTCATGATCTGGCCTGGGATTTGTCGCGGGGGTCCAGAAAAGAGAGGTCATAAGGGGGCGGTCGTCCGACCTGTCTGGCCAGTTCGTTGACCTCTTTCTTCAGTTCGATCATCTGCATTTCACGCCCCACGCTCAACCGATGGAAGCGCTCAAGCTCTGCGGCGCGTTGTTGGATGGCTTCCTCCGCCCTTTTGCGTTCAGTGATGTCGCGAACAAAGGCGCTGAAAAACCATTCGCCATTGCGCTCCACAGGGGCGATCGCCAGTTCGACCGGAAACTCCCGCCCGTCTCGATGGAGCGCCACGATTTCAATACGCTTGTTCAACATCGGGCTGGGGCTGCCGGCAAGGAACTGCTTCAAGCCGCGCCTATGCTGCTCACGGTACCGCGGCGGGATGATCGTTTCAGACAGAAGACGCCCGGTGATCTCCTCGCTTGACCACCCGAAGGTCGTTTCGGCCTGGGCGTTCCAGTTGGTGATGTGTTCCTCCGCGTCCATGGTGATCACCGAGTCGAGCGCCGTGTCGATGATCAGGCGCATGCGTTCTTCTCCTTCACGCAACGCCTGCACGACCAATTTGTGTTCGGTCACATCCACCGCCACGCCCAAAACGGCCGGCTCCCCCGTGCCGGGTGCGGCGAAGGGAATTTTCATGGTCTGGAGAATGCGTGTCCTCCCGGTGGAGTCCGTCAACCGCTCCTCGGGAATCAACTTCGGCCGACCGCTGGCAATCACTTCCCGGTCGTCTCTCATGAACGCCTCGGCCTGAATCCGGTCGGTCAACAGATCCAGGTCGCTGCGGCCGACCATTTGCTCGGGCGTCAATCCGTTGGCTTCAGCGCAGGCGCGGTTGACGAACAGGTGGCGGCTGTTTGAGTCCTTGGCGAAAATGAAATGCGGCACAAGGTCAATGACCAACCGCAGCAGATGCTCGTTCTCCCGCAGTGATTCTTCGACCCGGCGGCGCTCGCGGCGCACTTCCGCCTCCCGTAATTCGCGTTGCACCGCGGGCACCAGACGCGTCGGTCTGTCCTTGAGCAAATAGTCGTGTGCTCCTCGCCTCATCGCCTCGACAGCGGTCTCCTCGCCGACCGTCCCGGAAACGAGAATGAACGGGACATCCGGTTGCCGATCCCTGACGAGGCCCAGCGCGGTCTGCCCGTCGAATCCCGGAAGGGTGTAATCGCTGAGGATGAGGTCCCACTCCTGTTTATCAAGCGAAGCGCCCAGGCTGGCGGCAGAATCTACGCGCTCGTAGGTCACATCATAACCGCCGCGCCGCAATTCCTGGATCATCAACAATGCGTCGTCTTCTGAATCTTCGACAATCAATACCTTAAGTGGCGAAGACATTTGCGCTCGCTGCGTTTGGCGGCTGGTCCGTTCTCCGTCGCTGCGGTGCTCCTCTTACCCATGGGGTGTCGAACGTCTCGTGGCACCAGCTCACGTCATTCTTATAGCAGATCGTTTGGGCAGCGCCCAGTAAAAATCCGATTCCGTTAAAACTTGCCGGAGGAACGCGGTGGCTGAAGTGTCGAACGTCCACGGGCTTCGCGACGATGCAGGCGTCGGTGGCCTCGCGAGCCCGGCCGGCACCCTGGTTGAGATCCCGCTGGTTTGCCGCGTCCGATCTCGCTCATGACAGCACCCCCTCACATGGTTCGGCGATTTTCGACCGGGAAACCGGCGCGTTCGGTCCCGTCCCTGACAACCGCGGCGCGCGCGCTTCAAGCGCGTCAATCAACCTTTTCTCGTCGATTGGCTTGGAGATGTAATCGTCCATGCCGGTCGCCAGGCATAATTCCCGGTCGCCCTGCATGGCGTTGGCCGTCATCGCGATGATTCGCGTCGGCGGCAGTTTTTTCGCGGCTTCAAGTTCGCGGATTTTTCCGGTGGCTTCGTAGCCATCCATGTCCGGCATCTGGCAATCCATAAGAATGATCGGGTAAGAGCCACGTTGCCAGGCCTCCACCGCTTCCGCGCCATTGTTCACCGCATCCACCCGATAGCCGAGTTTTCGCAGTTGAAGAACGGCGACCATTTGGTTGACGCGATTGTCTTCGGCGAGAAGGACGCGAGCGCCATCCAGACCCGCGGACGGAGCTGTCGGCGCCGGTTTCCCGCCGGGACATTCAGGTAAGGCGGGCGCGACGGCATTGCCAGGCGCAGTCTTGTCAACCAGTTTGGCCAGGCAATTGTACAAGTGCGCGGACTTGATCGGCTTTGTCAGCCAGTTGCAGATGCCCGCGCGGCTGAGCAACGTCTGATCAGTGTTCTGGCAGAATGAACTGAGCATCACCAATCGGGCATCCGCGAGTTGTGGATTGGATTTGATCTCCCGCCCTACCGCCAGGCCATCCATCTCCGGCATCAGGAAGTCGAGAATTACGAGCTGGAAAGGATGACCCGCCGATGCCGCCCGGCGCATTTTTCGCAACGCCTCGGCCCCGTTGCTGGCGCACTCCACCCGCATCTGCCAGCTTCCCAACATATGGCGAATGACCTGTCGATTCGTGGCGCTGTCGTCCACCACAAGCGCCTTGATTCCCGCCAGCGCATTTTTTTTCTTTGCATCCTCGACGCCCGACGACCGTTGCCTGGCGAGACGAAGCGTGAACCGGAACGTCGAACCGTTGCCGGGGCTGCTCGTGACGCTGATGCTGCCGCCCATCAAATCGACGAGCTTGTGACAAATCGCCAGTCCCAGGCCGGTTCCGCCAAACCGCCGCGTCGTGGACGCGTCCGCTTGCGTAAACGATTGAAACAGTTTTTTTTGAGTTTCTTCTGACATCCCAATACCTGTGTCCCGCACGGAACAACTTATTTCGATTTCCTGGTTGGTTTCATTCAACCGGGAGACCTCAACGAATACTTCGCCTTTTTCCGTGAACTTGACGGCGTTGCTCACCAGGTTGAGAAGAATCTGGCGCAGTCGCGAAGGATCGCCGACCAGCCGAGTCTCGACGTCTTGCGCGATAAGGCAGGTGAGTTCAAGCCCCTTGTCCTGCGCCCGCGGCGCGAGGAGCTCCACGGCGTCCTCCACGATCTGCCGCAGATTGAGATTCACACTTTCAAAGATCAGCTTGCCCGCCTCGATCTTGGAGAAATCCAGAATGTCGTTGATGACACGCAACAAGGCGTCGGCACTGGTCTTGACCGTCTGAGCGAACCCCCTTTGGACGGCCGTAAGGTCCGTGTCGAGCAATATATTGGTCATGCCGAGAATGCCGTTCATCGGCGTGCGGATTTC
>DATNDF010000334.1 GCA_035607015.1 Candidatus Angelobacter sp.
CTCCACCTTCGCCCACGCCGGCATGATGATCTCCGACACTGAAACCGAAGGCCGCGTCTATCAAATGTCCAGCGAGCACCACGTCAAACACGAAATCCAAATCCACAACGCCGCCCACTGGCGCATCTACGCGCTTCAAACGGAAGAGGAACGCGGCGAAAGCGGCCTCGCACTCCCGCTCGAAATCGATTCCTCCCACGACATCACCATCGCGAATTTCCACAGCTATCGCGTCATCAGTTCCTTTCAACCGTTCCCCTGGGCCGCGAAAGTTTCCAACTCCCACGACATCCGCTTCCGCAATTTCCATTGCTACAGCAACAGCAAAGTCAGTTTCGACGCCGGCATCTTCGATCAGACCCACAACTTTGAAATTCGCGACCACGAATTCGCCTGGCTCACCCTCTCCGGTCACGCACCTGTCGCACCCAAATCGCGCCCCTCGCCCGTCGTCGAAAAAGGCGCCACCGTCCAAAAAGTCGCTGGCGGCTTCTACAACATTTCCGGCGGCGCAATCGCTCCGAACGGCGATATCTATTTCGTCGACGCCCACTCCAACCGCGTCTACCACTGGGACATCTCCGCCCGCCAACTTTCCACCATCACCAACGCCTCCACTCTCAGCCCGGTCAACCTGATGATCGGCCAATCCGGAAACCTCGTCATCGTTTCCTACAATGGCGACGGAACCGTCTACGCGCTCAATACCGAAGGAAAAGTCTCCACGCTCGAATCCTCTTCCGCCGCCCCGCAAACCGACCCGATTTTTTATCTGCCCGTGAGCGATTGGACTGCAAACCGCGGCTCCCTCATGCACCCCGCCGCCTGGTTCATTTCACCGGATGGAAAAACCGTCCTCCCCGTCGGCTCGGATTTTCTGGAAGGCGCCGTGAGTTGGGGGATCAAATCCAGCCCGCCCATCCGCTCCTTCGGCCTCGCTGAAGCCACACCCGGAAAACCATTTTACGTCACGGAAGAATCCGGCCACCTCACCTTCGCCACGGATGTCAGCGCGGACGGCAGCCTCCAAAATTTCCGCCTGTTCGCCAATCGCGGCGGCGAAAACGTCGCCTCGGACACCAAAGGAAACGTCTACATCGCTGACGGCCAAATCTACGTCTACAACTCCTCCGGAAAACAGATCGACACCATCCGCGTCCCCGAGCGCCCCACCCAAATCCTCTTCGGCGGCCCCGATCACAAAACGATGTTCCTCCCCGCCCGCAGTTCCCTCTACTCCATCCGCATGCAGCAGCCGGGCCGATGAAATCCTGCAATATTTTTCATCGTTTTGGGGTGAGAACCTTTTTGGATTAACCTAATAAACCCTATTTGTGACCTGCTTGAAACAGCCGACCTTCGCCATTTATCGGGTCAATTATGGCGAGGGTTTCAACACTCTTACTGGGGCTGGCTGTTCTGACGTCCGAAGTCGATCTTCGAGCGGTCACGATGGTCAACCTGTCACTCAATGTGACCCAGCCGGGAGTGCCCAATTCAGTCTGTGTGCGCGCCATTATTTTAAAATCCGACGGGACGTACCTGGATGATGCCTGGTTTCCGACGACCTATCCCAGCGTGGTCATGCACGGAAAAGCGATGGCTCCGGGCGTGAGCGTCCAGGTGCCGGCCGGCATGACACGGATCATTGTGGGCAAGGGACCGGATTACGTTCCAAACACCATCACCACCAACCTCGGCCTCACCGGCTCATCTTGCACAATCAACGTGGCGCTGCAGCCGGCCTTGAACCTGTACGAACAGGGGTGGCGCTCCGCGGAAATGCACGTGCACTACAATCACGGCGAACACGAGATTTCGCGGCTGCCCTCACAGGTATGGGCCATCTGCGCCGCGGGCGGACTCAATTTTGTTTCGTTTTGCGAAGAGCATTACGGGGCAGGCACGTTGACGCGGCAGCAAATGTATGACCAATGGATTCCCTACCAGAAAACTGAGTGCCAGTTATACATGGGGTTGGAGGAGCCAAAAAACGCCTGGGGTCACCACGCCAATATTCTTCATGACCCGTGGTTGATCCGCAGTTCTCTGCCTTATTGGGCCGGAATTCATTCGGTGCATGAACAAGGCGGCGTCTCCTTTCCCGTCCATCCGCCGCGGCTTTTCCCAGCCCGCTCATATACGGATCCGGCCAGTGGTTTCAAGACATGGTTCCTGTATCCCTACAACAATTTCTCGAAATGCTACCCGCTGGATTCGCTGATTGGCCATTTAACCGACGCCTGGAGCGGAGTTTCGGACGCAGCCAACACTCCCATCGTGCTGCCGCCGTATTTTCAACTGCTGGCCATGGGCTACAGAATTCCACTCGTGGCAGACTCTGACCTTTGCATGGACCGCATCAATAATGGCGGCAAAGGAAGCGGATGCTGGCTCACATATTACAACCTGGAAGGCCGTCCCTTGACACCTGCCAGCGTGGCCGAGGCCATGCACCGCGGGCGGGTTATGAGCACCACCGGGCCGCTGGTCTTGTTCAATATCGACAATGCGATGTCCGGAGATACGTTGCCGGCAGATGGTGCTGCGCACATAGTCCGCATCCGTGCGAGTTACACCTTCAACCCGTGGACGCTGATGAATTCGACCTTCGATGGATCGGACATCACGCGAATCAGCGAGATCGATCTTTATCGCAATGGGCAAATCATCCAGAGCTGGAAGCCCAACACGCCCACGGCTTCGGTTCAGCAGGCGATCAGTGAGAGCACGCCGAACTCGTATTACATGGTGCGTGTTGTTGGAAATGAAGGACCGTGGATGGCCGGGTACGCCAGTCCGATCTATTTCGATAACACGCCCCGGCCAAGGCAGCCGAGCGGCTTCAAGGCTCTCATTCAGGGGAGGCTTTACGACTCGGCCTCGGGCCTGCCGCTGGCCGGAACGGTCTCGTGCGTGCGTTATGCCAAAACCAATTGGACCATTCCCACTGACAGCCAGGGCCGCTTTCAGGTGTTCGCTCCGTTGGACGCGGAATTGATTGCCCGGGATAACGCGGGCCGGACTTTTTCCCAAAATGTGCTTCAGCAGGAGCCGGTGTATGCGTTCTGCAATTACCTCGCCGACAATTACAGCACGAACATGAATGCCTCCGTTGGTGCGTTGTCGAATATCGTGCGGCAAATGAGTTGGGAGTTTCCCATCGGCTATCAACTCGCCGCTTCGTACGTTCGCGCCAGCCTGGCTGGCGATGCGGTGATGAGCAATTTTTCGATCGTGTCAGCTCCGCCTTTCACACCGGGAAAAGCCCATTCCGAAATCGCCATGCTGCTCGTGGATAAGACCCAGGTTCAGCCAGGAGACAGGATCAATTACGCCGTGATTTTCCGTTCACCGCGCCAGCCCCCGTCAGACCAGCTCGTGGTCGAGTTCAGAGGATGGGACACGAATCATCCTCAAATCTTCACCAAGTACAATTTGGAGGTTTCCGACGACAACGGTTCCGCAACTTTGGTCAATCTTGGAAACGGGTTTTATTTGCGCCAATCCTCAGTCGTGGTGCCGGCGTGGGCGGCCAATGTTACCGACAGCACGGCCGCCCTTGAAATGTACGCCACGGTCCGGCCGGGAGCCATTGCTGAAGATGCCCAGGTGCTGCTGCGCGTGGGGCCGACACGACGAGCGCTGCTGGTGAGTTCCACCTGGGACGGCCTGCCGGCTTCGTGGGCGGAGGTTGGCATTGGACCGTGCAATTTTCGCCGCGATTACACGGATTTTCTCGTCCGCTATTCTGACTATCGCAACCTGGTGGTCAACCTCACCTTGAATGGCCAGCCCATCACTTTGAATCCGAAAGTGGATACCGCCCATGTTGCCGATGCAGACGACGCCGAATTTTACGAACAGTTTTACTACGATGGGCAATGCGAGCCGAAATACCGCAATATCGCATTTCGCGATCCCGTCCGGCCCCAGCCGGCGCCGGCAGACTTTAGTGCGGTCCCAATCCTGAATCCACCTGACATGGCCCCTCCCAACGTCGTGGCCATCGATCCCCCCAACGGCGCCTCAATACCGGCGGGAATGAATCTGTTCTATTTCCTCGTCGATGATGAAGGATTATCGGGTCCGGCTTCGGCGACGATCTACATCGATGGGACTCCAGCCGCGAGCACGACCACCAACCCGATCGCGCTCAACCTGGCTTCCGGGCCTCATACCTGGCAGGTCAAAGGGTTCGACGTCGCGGGAAACTTTGCTTTCAGTCCGCTCACTTCATTTACAGTGGGACCCGGAAGCACGAGCCCGCCGCCGGTCAGCACGGTTTGGGTCGACGACGCTTTGCCTGCCGGAGCAACCCCTGACGCCGACGGAGGTGATGGCTGGAATTGGATCAGTAATAACCCAACACCAGTCTCCGGAGCGCTGGCGAACCAATCCAGCATTGCGCCCGGAGAGCACGAACATCGCTTCACCGGCGCGACTGCTACCTTGCCTGTGAGCGGCAATGATACGCTCTTCGCGTACGTTTACCTGGACCCCGCGAATCTTCCCGCGGAACTCATGCTTCAATGGAACGATGGTTCATGGGAACACCGGGCGTTTTGGGGCACGGACGCCATCGCTTTTGGATCTGCCGGGATCGGGTCTCGCCGGGCGATGGGAAAACTGCCGCCCGCCGGACAATGGACGAAGCTGTCCGTGACTGCCAATCAAGTCGGGCTCACGAATTCCAGGCTCAATGGCTTGGCGCTCACGCTGTATGGCGGGCGCGCCACGTGGGATTACATCGGCAAGAGTTCCGGCACACCCACTAATAACCTGCCGCGCTCTCCCGGAAAAATCACCGGCGGCCTGAGCAATGGACTTTGGCAGGTGCAAGTGAGCAACCCCGGCAGTTGGCTCTATACTTTGGAACGCTCGACTAATCTCCAGGACTGGACACCGCTCTCAAGCAGGATTAGCGCGGGCGGCTCAACGTTCCTGTTACAGGATGCAAATCCTTCGGCGCCGGACGCCTTCTATCGCGTTCACATCTACTCGCCTTGAACCTCTTCAATGCTTCAGGAAGAAGGAAAGACCGTTTGAACTCAACCTTTTCGTGGACGACTCTCCTTGTGCCGGATTTGGTGCGCATAGCAGGACTTGAACCTGCACGGGTTGCCCCACTACCACCTCAAAGTAGCGTGTCTGCCAATTCCACCATATGCGCCCAACAATCGGCCAATCCCAACCTTCGCGGACTGACCAGCCTCAATTTCAAAGGTTTCGCCAAAACAGTCAAGATTTTCCGTCCCCGCATCCTCATCTCTCCTGTTCAAATCCGTCACTTCTTAAAATACAATTCCTCAATATTCCACGTCACATGATACGTACTTGCCACCGCCGGCCGCACATTCCCGATGTTCGACCAGATCGCCGCCGCGGTTGACGGCGCCGCAATGCAGATCATCGGCAACTCCTCCGCCCAGATCGCCTGCACCTCGTCGAAATCTTTTTTGCGCCGCGCAAAATCCAGCGTCTGCATCTGGTCATACATCAGCCCATCAATCTGCTTCTCCCAATCCGTCGATGGCTGCCGTTGCGAAGGAAACCACTGATGCAATGGCGCCGCGGAAATCAGCACGTTCAT
>DATNDF010000335.1 GCA_035607015.1 Candidatus Angelobacter sp.
CGAATCGGGAATCGGCAACGGCGGAGGTCACGGCGACCGCAGACATCAACGGTGAGAAGAACACGGTCGTGCAGGAATTGAAGGTGTTATTCAAAAAGATTGACGGGCAATGGAAGATCACGCAGGTGGACACTGTCCACACGTTGCAACCGTAGGATGAAACCGACCGAACTGACGCTGGCGCCGGAAACCGATCCAACGGCCATCTACCGCTGTCGTGACGCGCTCTATGCAGCCGACATGTTGACGGTCGCCCTGGTGCATCTGGATTTCTTTACAGGGCTGGCGGCGAAACCGGCGGGTCTGGAGGCGATTTGCGCCGGGTTCGGGATCAAGGAGCGTCCCGCTGACGTGATGTTGACGCTGTTCACAGCGATGGGATTCCTGGAAAATCGGGGCGGGATTTTCTCTTTGACACAACTTGCGCGCGAACATCTGGTCAAAACTTCTCCGTGGTTCATCGGCCCGTATTACGCATCGCTCAAAGACCGGCCGGTGTGCAACGATCTGCTCAACGTCCTGCGTACCGACAAACCCGCCAACTGGGGCAGTCTTAAGAGCGAAAAAGAATGGGCCAGGGCGATGGAGGAGGAAGCTTTCGCGGATCAATTCACGCGGGCGATGGATTGTCGCGGCGTTTGCCTGGGTCGGGCGGCAGCCAAGGCACTGGACTTGAGCAATCACCATCGGCTGCTCGACATCGCCGGCGGCTCGGGCATCTACGCGTGCTCGATGGTCGCGCATCATCCCCATCTCAAGGCCGTCGTGTTCGAGAAACCGCCGGTTGACAAAGTTGCGCGGAGCGCGATTGCCAGACGCGGTTTCGGCGACCGTGTGTCTGTCATCGCAGGTGACATGTTTACCAACCCCTTGCCAGCCGGCTTCGACGTTCACTTGATTTCCAATGTGCTTCATGACTGGGACGTGCCGGTGGTGAAACGACTCCTGGCCGCTTCATTCAATTCGCTCGCGCCCGGCGGCAGGCTCGTGATTCACGACGCGCATTTGAACAGGGACAAGTCCGGACCGCTGCACGTGGCGGAGTATTCCGTGATGTTGATGCATTCGACCGAAGGACGATGCTACTCGGTTGCCGAGATGGAGTCCTATTTGAAGGAGGCCGGTTTCTGCGAGACACAGTTGATTCCCACGGCGGCGAGTCGAAGCATCATTGTCACCCATAAACGCGCCTGAGCGGTCTGGGCCATGGTTGATTCCGTCCCGGGCAGTGAAGGGCAGCGTGGACGATCCGCAAAGGTTGAACGGCGACACTCGCGGGCTTGACCGGCGCCGCAGGAACGGATTTGCTCTTCGCGCCCGTAGCCATGAGCCCAGACAAACAGACGCTCGAGCAGTTGCGCATTGACCGCGGCATGGCGCCCCGGGGCCGGCCGCGTGCCGGTTGGATGCCGGGGATCGCCGCGGTTGTGATCGTGGTTACCGGGTTGCTCTGGTGGTTGAACCGGCCACGGGCAACGGCCGTGCGCACCATTGTTGTGCAACAGGCGGCGACCGGGGGACAGAAAACGCTGCTGAACGCGTCGGGTTATGTGACGGCGCGGCGGCAGGCGACGGTCTCCTCGAAAGTGACCGGCAAAGTCATTGAAGTGCTGGTGGAAGAAGGCCTGAAGGTTGAAGCGGGACAGGTGCTCGCGAGGATCGATTCATCGAACGTGGAGAAAAGCCTCCATCTCGCCGAGGCGCAGTTGGAATCGTCCCGCAAGGCGCTGGACGAAACAAAAGCCAACCTCGAACAGGCGGACCGTGAATTTCACCGGGTAACGCAACTGGCCGAAAACAAGGTTGCCAGCCAGGCGGATCTCGACCGGGCCGAAGCGGATGCCAAGTCGCTGCGCGCGCGGCTGGAAAAACAGAAGGCCGACATCGTGGTCGCCGAAAAGGATGTTGCGCAGTGGCAACAACAACTTGACGATACCATCATCCGTGCGCCGTTTGCCGGGATCGTGACGTCCAAGAATGCGCAGCCGGGCGAAATGATTTCACCGATGTCTGCGGGCGGAAGTTTCACCCGCACCGGCATCTGCACGCTGGTGGATATGAGTTCGCTGGAGATCGAAGTGGACGTGAACGAAAGTTACATCAACCGGGTCGAGCCGGGACAACGCGTCGAAGCGACGCTTGATTCCTACCCGGACTGGCATATCCCGGCGAAGGTCATCGCCATCATTCCCACCGCCGACAGGCAGAAGGCTACGGTGAAAGTACGCGTCGGGTTCGACAAACTTGAATCCCGCATTCTGCCCGATATGGGAGTGAAGGTCGCGTTCCAGGGCGCCGGGGAGGGACAGTCGGCAAAAAGTGTTTCCGTTCCGAAAACAGCAGTCCGCCGGCATGATGGACGCGATGTTGTGTGGGTCGTGCAGGCGGGCCGCGTTGAGCGGCGCGCTGTGACCGTCGGCGCCGCGCTGAATGATGAGGTCACCATCGCAGCCGGCTTGAACGGCGGGGAACGGGTGGTTGTCGAAGGGCCGGATGATCTGGCCGATGGTGTTCGTGTAACGGAGGCAAAACGATGAGCACAAACAACGGAGTTCTCGTCCGAGTCAAAGATGTCGAAAAGGTGTTTCGCCGTGGTTCAGAAGAGATCCATGTGTTGTCCGGGTTGAATCTTGAAGTGCCGAAGGGCGACTTCCTTGCGTTGATGGGCCCGTCAGGTTCGGGCAAATCGACCTTGCTGAACCTGATCGGCGGCCTGGACCGGGCGACGCGAGGGTCCGTGGAAATCGGCGGCGAGCATGTTGACCAGATGTCCGATCGCGCCCTCGCCGCCTGGCGCGCGCGTCACGTCGGACTGGTTTTCCAGTTTTACAACCTGCTTCCGGTCCTGAACGCGGAGCGTAACGTTGAATTGCCGCTATTGCTGACGCATCTTTCAAAGGCGGAGCGCAGGAGTCACGTCGAGGCCGCGCTTAAAATCGTCAATCTGTCGCACCGCGCGCGACATTATCCGCGCACGCTGTCGGGCGGCGAGCAGCAGCGCGTCGGCATCGCCCGGGCCATCGTCACCGACCCCACGATCCTGTTGTGCGACGAACCGACCGGGGACCTCGACCGCAAATCGGGCGATGAAATCCTGGCTCTGCTCCAGGCGCTCAATCGCGAGCAGGGCAAGACCATCATCATGGTCACACACGATCCGCATGCCTCGGCGCGCGCCAGTCGCACGGTGTATCTGGACAAGGGCCAGCTCTCGGCCACGAAACCGGAATGAAATTTCTCTACCTTGTCTGGAGCAATCTGAAGCGCAAGAAGCTGCGGACCATTCTGACGTTGCTCTCGATTCTTGTCGCGTTTGTCCTGTTCAGTCTGTTGAGCGCCCTCAAACTCGCCCTTGCCGGCGGCGTGAACATGGCGGACGCCAACCGCTTGATCGTCCGCCACCGGGTCTCGTTCATTCAACCGTTGCCCTATGCCTACAAGGCGCGGATTGCCCGTATCCCGGGAGTTTCTGCGGTCT
>DATNDF010000336.1 GCA_035607015.1 Candidatus Angelobacter sp.
CGGCGCAAATCGCGAGGACCTCGAAAGCGGTCTTGATGCCGGACATGCTGATGGCACTACAAGAGCGTCGACGTCTGCTGGTAGAGTTGATCGGGTCGCCAACGGCGGTCGAACCACCAAAGCCTTTGGAGCCTCGTCCGCGCAGTGAAGGACCTCATGAAATCGCGGCAGCTTAATGCGGGAGGCGCGACTGGCCGCGGTCGCAGAACGAAAGCGGAACGAACATGAGCGAGGAATCGCGAAGCATTTGGACCCGGCCCTGGCGGGGGCGGCGGAAACTGTATCTATGGTTTGGGCTGCTGGCCGTCGCCGTGTTTGTCGTCGTTTTTTGCGTTGGATTTGTGTTGCAGTCCGCAGCGGAAGCTGCGGAGTTGGCGTTATTCGCGGAGGCGATATCGGTGGGCGTCGGACTTGCCGCGGTGCTGGTCGTCCGGTTCGTCCGCTGGTTGTGTTGCTGGCGCAATTTTCGCCGTTTTCTTTTCGGTCTGGTTTGTCTTCTCACATTGGTCGCGCTGTTTTATGCCGAGGAAAACTGGCGCGGTGCGCGGGTCTGGAACAAATATCGGCGGAAGCTTGAAGCGCGCGGTGAGCAGCTTGATTACAGGGCCTTCATTCCCAAACCCGTGCCAGACGACCAAAACTTCGCCGCCACGCCCTTTCTCAAAGCCTGGTTTCCAAAGGGACCTTTGGGTGGGATCGACAAGCAATGGGGGGACCATTTCGTGGAAATCAACGAGAGGGTTTTCTCCAGGGCGGACAAGGACCGAAGCAGCAGAAAATTCGTTGACCTCGTTGCCTGGCAAATGGCCCTTGATGCAATTCGGTCTGGCCAATTGAAACGGGGCCAGGAATTCGAGTCGGACAAACTCGACCTGGAGTCGCGTGCCCAAGCCGCTCCGATGGTGTTGGAGGGATTTAAAACCGACGAAACCATTCTGGCGGAACTCCGCGCCGCCATCCAACGGCCGTATTCGAGATATCCGGTGGTTTACGATTTGGATAATCCCTGGGGAATTCTGATTCCTCACCTCGCACAAATCAAATCCACCTGCCAGCGCCTGCGACTCCGCGCCTGCGCCGAACTCGCCGCCGGTCAGAGCAAAAACGCTTTGGAGGACGTGAAGCTGTCGCTACACCTGGCCGACTCGATAAAAGACGAACCCTTTTTGATTTCCTATCTGGTACGCCTCGCTTGTTTTGAGATCGAAACCCAGCCGATTTGGGAGGGTTTGGCCGAACGCCGCTGGTCTGACGCCCAGCTTAATGAGATTCAATCACGTCTTCAGCGGTATAATTTTTTTGAGGACATGAAATTGCCCCTTGACGGAGAGCGGGCGGCAGGAGTTTTGACGGCCGATCTTCTGTATCGTCGAAAATACCGCCCAAGCGACCTGTTTGATCTCGTCGATCGAGACAACTCATTTGGCGGCGATCTCGCAATCCAGCTGAGTGCGGTCGCCCCGCGTGGATGGTACAATCTTGAACAGCTTAATTATTGCCGGCTTTATGAACTTCAATTGGAAGGGGCCTTGGACGCGGCTGGAAAAAGAGTTTTTGTGGATCAGGTCTCGCTCCACGCCCATGATCTCGAACGGGAGGTTTCCGGAGGTCGCCTCGGAAAGGGCCTGAATGCTGTCCTCCATCACCAGGTTATTGCAGCACTATTCCTGCCCGAATTGAACAAGGTACCTTTGAAAGCTGCGATGGCACAAACCGCCGCCGGCCAGGCTGCGCTTGCCTGCGTATTGGAACGCTACCGGCTTGCCAATGGATCGTTTCCCGAAAAACTCGACGCGCTTGTCCCGGGGTTCATTTCCCAATTGCCCAACGATGTAATCACCGGCGAACCTCTGAAATACCGTCGCACGGACGACGGCCAGTTCGTTCTCTATTCCGTCGGCTGGAATACAAAGGATGACGGCGGCACGTCCGGCAGGACTTTGTTCGACGAAAAGGATGGCGACTGGGTCTGGCGTTCGTCGCCGGCCGCCGGCAGGTAGTTGCGCACCTTTACGTTGCTCCCGCAACCCGGTCGCCTGAACCGGGGATTTTACCTTCTCGCAGAACGGGCTTCCGATTGATCTTGGCCAGGGATTTCGTGCGGACCGGAAGATTCTTTTGTCCAACCGGGCGTTCCGTTGCGACTAATCTGATGACACGAACAGCATGAGCGACCAGATTCAAACGTTATGCGACCGCGCCCGGGAAGGCGATGCTTCGGCGGCGTCCGAACTGGTTGAGCTTCACTATGCGCCCATCTATGCCTACCTGCGCCGGCTCTGTGGCGACGACGAAGAAGCGGCCGACCTTACTCAAAAATCGTTTTTCAAGGCGTGGCTTTCCCTTGCTTCGTTTCAAGGACGATCCCGATTCGGCACCTGGCTGCACGGCATCGCTTATCACGTTTATGTGGACTGGCGGCGATCCCGCCGACCCGCCGACCCACGGAGTGATGAGTGGTGGGAGTCATGCGCGGACACTGGCGCCGGCCCATTTCAAAACGTTGAGGAACGGGACCTGTCCCGGCGTGTTTATGCCTTGGTCGAGCGCCTTGATGACGGCGCCCGGCAGGTCGTGCACCTTCACTACTATCAGGGCCTGTCTCTCAGCGAAACCGCGGAGGCGCTGAACATCGCCGCGAGCACGGTGAAGTACCGTTTGCGCGAGGCGCTGGACTTTCTGCGCGCGAGAACGGCAGAACCGCATCTGAGGAATGCTTAGGAACGATCTATGAACGACGAAAAAATTGAAACCATCTTGCGCAAAGCTCCGCAGCCGGCTGCGCCGGATGGCCTGTTGGAACGGCTGCAACGCGACGTGAGCGTCCCGCGTCCCGCGGTCGCGGCGGCCGC
This sequence comes from Candidatus Angelobacter sp., assembly GCA_035607015.1. Taxonomy (NCBI): domain Bacteria; kingdom Pseudomonadati; phylum Acidobacteriota; class Terriglobia; genus Candidatus Angelobacter; species Candidatus Angelobacter sp. Next base: position 2,853 of record DATNDF010000336.1, read on the forward strand.
GCGCCATGAACCCGCGCCGTGGTTGCGGCGCTGGCTGCCCGCGCTCGGCGTCGCCGTGATTTTCCTCTCGTGCGTCTTCGTGCTTGCAGTCCAGAACCGGGACCTTGCCGAACAGCGCGAACAGAACAGACAATTGAAGGCCGGTGCGGAGAATCTCGACCAGTTGGGCCGCCAAAACCTCGACTATCAGCGACTGCTCGCCGAAAATCAGGAGTTGGAGCGGTTGCGCCGGGAGAACCGCGAGTTGCAGCAACTGCGCGAGGAGGTCACCCGGCTGCGGGCGCAGTTGCAGGAGATCGCCCGCTTGCGCGCCGAAAACCAGCAACTCATTGCCGGAGCACAGGCTGCGCCGCAAACCGGTAACGATGAGGATTTTTTCGCCCGTGTCGGCGACCCGAGTGACAAGGCCCTGAGAATCCAATGCGTGAGCAACCTCAAGCAGATCGGCCTCGCCGCCCGAATCTGGGCGAATGACAACAATGATGTGCTGCCACCCGGCTGGCTGGCGATGAGCAACGAGTTGTCCACGCCCAAAATCCTGGTTTGTCCGGCGGACAAGGGACGGACTGCGGCGCCAAACTGGACTTCTTTGTCCGCCGCCAATCTCAGCTACGAGTATTTGAATCCCGGCGGATCGGAGAGTGACCCGGCTGTTGTTTTGGCCCGGTGCCCGATTCATAATATCGTCTGCCTGAGCGACGGCTCGGTACAGCAATTGCCGAAGAATCGTTCCATCATAATGAAGGACGGCAGGTATTATATGTCCGAATCTCCTCAGCCATGAAACGATACGCAAAAACGGAAGCGCGGCGGGACGGCCTTCCGGTGGCGGAACCACCCAAAAGGCGTTACGAATGAAAACAAGCATGCGGATTACCTGTGCCGTGTTCCTGATGGCGTCGGTTTTGGCATTTTTCTTCCAGCGCCGCGCGTTGAACGAAGTCCATATCGAGCGCCAACGGTCAAGAGCGGATGCCGAAGCCGCCGTGCGGCTCGCGCGCGAGAACCGTGAAATTGAAAAGCTCAGACAGGAAAATCGGGAGATTGACGGACTTCGTGTCGCGAACCGCGATCTTTACAAGCTGCGCAACGAGGTTCATCTGCTTCGGGACCAGGTGAAGGAATGGGCGGGCGTTCGTGCCGAAAACGAACGGCTGCGTGTGGTGGAAGGCCGGCGCGCGTCCAATGGCGCGCCCTCCGCAGAAGCGCGGCCCTGGCTCACGGCGGACCAGCTCAACTTTGCCGGATATGCCACGCCCGAGGCGACGTTGCAGACGTTGTTCTGGGCCGTCAAACAGGGCGATGTCGAATCCATCAAAAAATGTTTCACGCCCGAGACCCAGAAAAAAATGGCCGAACAGCCGGCGGACGAATTGCGCGGTGAAATAGAACGTATGTCCAAACGGTTTCAAGGGATTCGTGTCGCGGCGAGGAAGGTCGTTTCTGGCGGGGAAATTCATTTGGGCGCGCAGATAAATGTTGCGGACCGCGAGACTCCGGACGAAGCGGCCTTCCCCTTCAAGCTGATCGGTGGCGAGTGGCGGCTGGACGGCGGGATGTGACAGACCGGAGCCGGCGCGACGCGGGGTTGATCGTGGGAAAACAGCGCGGCCGGATTCCTGCCATCCCGCAGCCTGCAAACTGTTTTGCGGTTTGCGTTTCGGCCGGGTTCCTGCAAGCTCCGCCGGGTGAAATTTCTCTCGCGGCTTGATCCACGTTATTTGGCGGCCATTGTCTCGGGACTGCTGCTGGCCGCGTCCTTCCCCAAGCCCGGCGTTGCGGGTCTGGCCTGGATCGCTCCCGGTCTGTTTCTTTTCGCGGCGCTGGGACAACGAGGCAGGCCATGCTTTCGCATCGGCTACCTGGCCGGCCTCGCGCATTACCTCGCGTCGCTTTACTGGCTCCTGTTCATTCCGTTTCCAGCGGGCGCGGTCGTGGGATGGCTCGCGTTGAGCGCCTATCTCGCGTTGTACCCGGCGGCGTGGGTCTGGCTTTGCTGGAAATTGTTTCCGGGAAACAAATTCGTTCGGAACCAGAGCTGGCGGGCGGCGGCACAGGAATTCTTTACAGTGAACTGGTGGGCGCGCGCGGGGTGGAGCCTCCTTTGCGCGGCGCTCTGGGTCGCCCTCGAAATGGTGGTCGCCCGGTTTTTGTCCGGCTTTCCCTGGAATCTGCTGGGCGCCTCGCAATATCGCATCGCGCCGTTGATTCAAATCGCGTCGGTGACCGGTGTTTATGGCGTTTCATTTCTGGTCGTCTGGTTCTCGGTGTCTTTGACCATTGCGTTGCTCCGGTTGATCCGCGAACCGTCCATGCGCTGGGGCTGGCTTCTGGAACTGCGGCTCCCCTTGATCGTTTTGATGGTCGTGATGGTTTTCGGGGTCGGCCGGCTTTTGGATCGGACGCAAACGGATCGAAAGTTGAGCGTCGCCCTGGTTCAACCCAGCATACCTCAGCCGTTGATCTGGGACCACGGCGAAGATGCGAACCGTTTCAACAAGATCATCGAGCTGTCCAAACTGGCGCTGGCTGCAAAACCCGATCTGCTCGTCTGGCCGGAATCTTCGATGCCGAACTTCACCGACGACAACTTTCGTGTCATCACGAACCTCATTGCCACGCACAAGGTCTCCATGATACTTGGCGCCGACGATGCCGAGCGCCGGCCGGAGGCGGGCGGCGCGGAGGATTACGACTCCTTCAATGCGGCGTTCTTGTTCAATCCCGCGGGCGAGTATGTAGCGACGTATCGC
>DATNDF010000337.1 GCA_035607015.1 Candidatus Angelobacter sp.
AAATTCCGCGACGCCAGGATTCACGTTCTCGTCGTAATTCCGAAACTCCGAGGCGTCCTTCCCCTCGCGGTACCTGCCGGCGATAAAATCATCCCACTGGTCGATGTGCTCCAACGGCTGTTCTGTCAATTGACTGAGCGCATTCATGGTGCGCCTCCTTTTCGTTAAAGCGAGGTTAAAGGGAACGGTACCGCTAACGTTTACCATACCGGAGTTGTCACTCGCAAGCCCCTATTTCGGTGAAAAGCCCGCCTTTACTCTGTCTACTCCAACGCGGTACATTGCCGGGGTAGGCGAACTACCGCATGGAGCTGAATTGATCAAAGCGATACTTACCGACAGCCATTTCTGGATTCCCCTGGTAGTTTTGATGCTGGGCATCGCACTTCTGGTCTTTCTGCATTAAGCCGGGCCTTTGAATCATGAGTTAGCCTTTGCCCGGGTTCTGGCGCGCGATCTCGCCGGACCCGCGGATGAGGCGCGAATGACGAGCTGAGGCTTGATGCGAATCTGCGTTGGAGTGGTAGCGGGATTCTTCACCAGGTCCAGTGTGAGCTTGCCCGCATGTTCCCCGAGTAAACTGGTCGACTGGTCAATCGAAGACAGCGGCACACGCAGATAGTCGGAGTAGCGCACGTTTCCGCAGCCGATAAACGCAATGTCGCCTGGAATCGAAAGCCCGGCTTCGAGCGTCGCCTGAATTGCGCCGATTGCGATGAGGTCGTTGTAGCAGAACACGGCGTCGGGGCGCGTCCTGGCCCGCAGCAACTGACGCATCCCTTGATAGCCCACTTCCTCCCCAGTCTCCTCCACACGCGGGTTGTCGATGATGGATTGCGCGCGCACCGGCAGCCTATACTCCCTGAGCGCGTCGATGTAGCCCCGCCGGCGGTCGGCGCCGGAAGTAAAGTCGGGCCCGGCGATGTGCGCAACCCGGCGCTTGCCTGTGCCCAGCAGATGTTGCGTGGCCATCAGTCCAGCGGCATAATCGTCTGTTCCCACAAAATGCGCGCGCAGGTGAGGGAAGTCGCGGTCGACCAAAATAAAAGGGGTCCGCTGATCTTCCGCGCCGTAAAAACCCTGAAGCGTGGGCTGACAGGAGGCGATCAGCAGAGCGTCCACGCCGCGTGCCAGCACGGTGCGAATCTCCTCCCGTTCAATTTTCGGATCCTCTTCAGATGATGCAAGAATCAACCCGTAGCCGCTCTGCCGCAGTGCTCCGTTCAGCGATTTCGCGAATTCGGCGAAAAACGGATGCAGAAGGTCAGGCACCACCAGCCCGGCGATGAACGTTTTTCCGCTGGCCAGGCCGCGGGCCAGCATATTGGGCCGGTAGTCCAGTTCGGCCACGCGCTTGAGGACGCGCCGCCGGGTCTCCTCGCTAATGTCGCCCATGCCGCGCATGGCTTTGGACACGGTGATGAGTGAGACGCCCAGGTCTCGCGCGATATCTTTCAGCCGAACAGCCATGGCGATGCATTCTCTTTTGCGGCGCTTGCAGTATACAAAACGTGCGACAGACAGAGTCATAAAAAGCGAAGCCGGAAGACGGCCGGGAAGAAATTCACCGAATATTTGCCCGGCGGCCCACATTTCCGCTTGATTTTTTCGTTAGCGGTAACGTAATCTCGTCGCATCCTGTAGAAGCCGTTCAGGCGCGCTCGATAAAAGCGCCGCGCGGCAAAGTTGTTGCGCAGGCGGTCTTTGCAGTTGAACGAGCAAGACACAAACTTGGAGGTCGTACATGAGGCAGATTCACAGCATGAGAACCATTCTGGCTTCTCTATTTCTCATCACCACGCTTTGTGCCACCACGGTTTTCGCGCAGCTCGACACAGGCCGGATTACCGGCACGGTGTTTGACCCTTCGGGTGCGATTGTTCCGGGCGCTACGGTTACGCTAACGAACACCGGGACCAACGCGGCGCAGAGCATGAAATCAACAAGCACCGGCACCTACAGTTTCTCTGGTGTTCGTCCGGGCACCTACAGCCTCCGCGCGGAAGCTCCAGGGTTCCAGACGTTTATTGCAGACGGTTTGCAAATTCACGTGCAGCAGGCTTTCACCGAGGACGTTCACCTTGCGACTGGGACGATATCTCAGCAGGTGACGGTCACGGCCGCGACTCCGCTGCTGCAATCTGAAAGTGCGGCAATTGGCCAGACGATCGACACCCAGGCGGTGAATGACCTTCCGCTGCAAACGCGCAACTGGGCTTCGCTGGCGCAACTTTCCGCTGGCGTGACCACCGCGCCCGTGGGCCAGCCGAGCGGCGACTCCGGCTCGTCAGTGAGCGCGTTCTTCTCGGTGAATGGCGTCAATCTCTGGCAGAATGATTTTCGGTTGAACGGCATCAACGACAACATTGAGATGTATGGCGGTTCTTCTGTGAACAGCAACGCGGCAATTACGCCGCCGCCCGACGCCATTCAGGAGTTCAAGTTGCAGACCGGCGATTTCAATGCTGAATTCGGGCACTCGACCGGCGCAGTCGTCAATGCGGCGATCAAGTCCGGAACCAATCAGCTCCACGGCAATGTTTGGGAATACCTGCGGAATGATGCCTTCAACGCGAATCCATGGTTCAACAATCACAACGGGACCGCGAGACCGGAGTATCGCCAGAATCTCTTCGGCTTCACGTTGGGCGGCCCGATTATCAAGGACAAAACCTTTTTCTTTGGTGATTACCAGGGCGGACGCTACGTTCTGCCCTCTCCGGCCACCAGCACCGTACCCACGCAGAGCATGATCAACAGCGGCTTTACCAACCTGCAGGACCTGATCACCGGCAACAGCGGTACGGCAACGGATGCTTTGGGCCGCACGTTCCCGCATGGAACCATTTTTGATCCGGCGTCTACACGGCAAATCCCGGCGGGCGGGGTGGATCCAATCACCGGACTGTCGGGCGCGCCGGGAGCCTATATCCGCGATCCGTTCTATACCGGGAGCCTGGCGGGCAAGACCAGCTTTGTCGGGGATACGGCGCAGCTCAACATTATTCCGTCCGGACGGCTCGACCAGAACGCGGTCAAGCTGCTCGGCGTTTATCCCGCGCCCACCCAGCCAGGGCTGCAAAATAACTTCTTCTGGACTCCAAAGAAGACCATCAGCACCAACTCCTATGACATTCGTATTGACCAGGTATTCAATGAAAAAAACATTCTGTTCGGCGTTTTCGACCGCAGCCTGAACACACAGGATGTTCCTTCGGGTTTGCCGGGGCTGGCGGTGGCGGAAAGCG
>DATNDF010000338.1 GCA_035607015.1 Candidatus Angelobacter sp.
GGTCTGTGTCGTCGGCGCCGTGACCCGGCTGTCCCGCGAAGAATCCGGGGCCTACTTCAAGAGCCGCCCGCGCGGCGCCCAACTGGCTGCCTGGGCTTCGGATCAACATGGCGCCGTGCCGGACCGCGCCACTTTGGAGCGACAATTCCGCGAGTGCGCGGCGAAATTTCCGGGCGACGACGTCCCACTCCCGCCGTATTGGGGAGGTTACGTGCTCGCGCCGGACGAAATCCAGTTCTGGCAGGGCCGGCCAAACCGTCTCCATGATCGCTTCCGCTATTTGAAGCAGAGCGGCGGCCCATGGCGGATCGATCGCCTGGCGCCCTGAACCGCGTTTCACATTCCGCGCTTCGACCCTTTCGGCGTACTCAGTGCATCTCCACGTCGCACGCGCCGATGCCGCCGCGATAGAAATTAAACTGCACGTTCGGATGGTCTGCCAGCAGCGACATCGGCACTGACGAATCCGCAATCCGCTGCGAAATCATAAAAGTCGTCAGCCGTTGGCCGAACGGATTGTCATGTTTGCCCGCGTGCCAGATGGAAACCTTCTCCGCCTTCCAGGTCTCGACCGGACCGACGCTGATGGCCCGGGTCGGAACAAGTGAAATATTTCCGCCGCCCGACGTGCGTGCGTTTTGCGCGATGGTCAGCGGATGAAGGTCAACAACCCGCGTCGCCAGCCTGCGATATTCGGCGGGCGACGGCGGCTGGTTTTTGTATTTGCCCCGGCGCGGCAGCGGATCGTTGAACGCCCAATGCTTCACGTCCCCCTGCCCTCCCTGCATGACCGCGCAGCGCACGTCCGCTTCCCAGCTTTGGCGGTAGGCCCTCGTGTCAGCCTTGGGGAAATGCAGATTCGCGTCCGGCATCCGCAGTTCTTTGCGAATGCGGCCAAAGCAGAGTTCACGATCTGCGCGCTCAAAGGAGAGCGGATGCGTGACGGACACCTCCCTGCCGTCGTGAAACCACTCGTCCATTCCCCAGAAATGCGCCGACCGGATATTCAAACCCAGTTCGTTCACCAGTCGCGCCACGAGCGGCAATTGTTCCGTCGGCCCAATCGGCCCGCATATCCCGACCGGATTGTCTTCGGTTGACCGCTTCCACGCGCCGATGTATTCGAGCGCTTCGGCGAGATAGAATTCCTCCAACGTGTCGTAGAAGACGACTTTGAAGCCGGGCCGCGACAGCCTGAGCATTCTTTCTGGTGTCAGTCGCGCGGCCGCCTGGACCAGCTCGTCGTCGAGCGTCGTGTAATCCCACCAATCCGGAGCGATGGAACTGAGTTTGCGGCCGATAAATGCCATTCGTAGAATTGTTAGTGGCGCGGAATGATAAGATAGTTCTAAGGCATGGCCAGCCGTTTTTCCGGCGGCAGGTTGCGCTCACAGATTCGGACTGCGGGATTCAATTGTGCAACGGGCACCTTCGACCGCATCTCCTGGATACTTGCGATTCAATCTTTTGCTGAAATACGACCAGGCCCACACTTGAATGAACAGCAGAGGTAACACGAGCACGTTGGGACCTCCCGAGCCGGAGTGCTCGTAAATCCACTGAAAGCTAATTGCAAGAACGAACAGAGCGATTACCTGAACAAGCTTCTTGCGCAGACTGGCACGACTTGTCAAGAGGCGCAGCGCTGCCGTCGCGGATAGCGCGGTGGCAGGTCCAAAAAAGAGAACGAACGACATGACGACTGCTCCCTCCCCGAAACGATAATCCAGAAACCCCGTCCAGAAGAGCAAGCCAGATAAGCTGAACCCGAAAATGGCCGCTGGCACGACGGCAAACCTCGATTGCCAGCCAGGCTCGGACTTCAACAGCGATGTTGCGATCAAGGACGCGCCCAATCCGCCGCTACAGCCCAAGGTCATCAGTATCCAATTCAATAAATGGCTTAGAACCTCGGAAGGGTTGCCTCCGAAGTTTAACGGGTGGTCTTTCCCGAAGAGTGAATAAGCCCACCGCACACCCGATTGGCTACTGAACCAAAGCAACGGCACGGTAGCAATCAACATCGGTGTTGCCGACAATCCAATTGCCGATGCCCACTTTCTTGTTTCGATTCTGCCGCTCATTCCTTGGAATCAGCGCAAGCTATGCGTGTACGTCGTATCCAATAAACGAATTTTCCCCAGCTGTTGAACCAGCGGGTTCGCCTCTCTGGTACTGAACCCCAGATGCGAATGTCGCCGCCAACCCTCCGCGTGTTTGAAGCGCTTCGACATCCTGCCGACCGCCAGCGACATTTCATCCATCGCCTTCAAGTACGAGTCCATGCCCTGACTCACGTCGAGCCATTCCTTTTGGCTTCGATGACACGCAAGCGCGGCGCGTTTCATCGTATGAACAGCACTCGTGTTCACAAACATCTGCGGGACGACTCGCCGCCGCATTCCATCGCGCAGTCCGTGCGGCATCGCGTGGTAAACGACGACCTCGCCTTCAAAATGTTTTCGGGCCGGCACCGTTTTGAAGTTCGGCATCCCGCGCGCGAATGCGGCCGTCACCGCCAGCCGGCACGTGTTCGTGTGATCTTCCATGTAATCCTGCGGCGAATGCGTCAGGACAACCGCCGGTTTCACTGCCCGAACAATCGCGGCGAGACGGCGCAACAGGGCGACCTCGTAAACAATCTCCAAATCATCGCACAACGGCGGGTGCCACTGCGCGCCGAGCAGCTTCGCCGCTTCTCGAGCTTCGCGCCGCCGGACGCCGCGCGTCTTTGCTGAATTCCATTTCACGCTGCCGCAGTTGCCGCTCGCAATGTTCAGGTAATGAATCTCCCAGCCGGCGCGTTTGAGCAGCAACAGCGTTCCCGCCATGTAAAACTCGATGTCATCGGGGTGCGCACCAATGGCGATGGCGGATTTCATTTTCTCGGCCACAGATTAACACGGATTAGAGGACAAGGTGTTTGAAATTCAACTTTTCCGCGCCCGAACGCGCCGCGGTCGGTGCTGCGCACACAGCCGTGCCCCGCAAGTAATTTTCAGTTTGTATTTCATCCGCGGCTACAGCCTCGCCGGTTTTCCTGTGGCCGCTGACTTGTCCGCCGCGAAGATGATTTTATGGCTGACGAGCGCGTCGGCCAGACTCGTGAGCGGCATTTCCCTGCCCGCCCCCAGCGCGTCGAAGAAGGCCTGAAACTGCGTCTGATAGGGGTGATCGGAGACATCGCCCGAATCGAGCATCCTCATCGAAAGCTCGCTCCACTTGTTCTTGTTCAGCCCGCCAAGCTTCATCGAATGAAATTTGTTGTCGAGCAGGCTGCCTTCGCTGCCGACCAGGTGCGTGTGGAAATAATAAGGTTGCAGACAATCCACCACCGCCGCGCATTTGCCCACCGCGCCGTTCTTGAACCTCAGTATCGTCACGCTGGTCGTGGTGTATTCGTAGGGCGCGAAAATCCTGCTCCCCGATTTTGTGTCGTAACTGCTCACCTCCACCACATCACTGCCCATGCAGAGCAACAGGGCGTCGAGCGCGTGGCAACCGGCCGTGAGCAGCGCGCTGCCGCCGGCGTCCTTGCGCGTGTTCCAGCGAAACTGCCCGTACCACGGGCCGATGCCGTGATAATAATCCACCTCGCCGTAATGCAGCTTTCCGAGCAGGCCGCGATCTATGACCGCCTTCGTCGCGAGAAACTGGCTGGAATAACGGCACTCGAAACAAACGCACGTCTTGACTCCGGCCTTCTTCACCGCCGCCGCCATTGCCTGGCAATCCTTCCACGACAACGCGAGCGGTTTTTCGACGATGATATGTTTACCGGCCCTGGCCGCTGCGATGACATGCGCCGCGTGCTGCTGCGGATAACTGCAAACCGACACGGCATGAATGCTTTCGTCCGCGAGCATGGCGTCCAGGTCATCGTAAGCCGTGACTTGACCGCCCCACTTCGCGCTCAGGTCGGATGAGTCGAGCGCGCGCGACGAATAGATGGCCGTGACCTGCGCCTGTTGGGTCGCGCTGATGGCGGCGATGTGGGCCGTGGCGACCCAGCCGTAACCGATGATGCCGACGTTGTATTTCTTCATGGGAATTTATTGCGCGCAATGGCAGCCTGTCGCCAGTCCATTGTCAAAGGGAAAGAATCAAACGACGGTCACGAGCTTGTTGCGCCCAAGCCATGCCAGTTCGCGACGAGAAACAAAGAGCTGGAAGCGATGGCCGCGGTCAGTTGAAGGGCCGCGGCGCGGCTTTTTTTCCTCTTCTGCCTACGACAGCGACCGGAGCGTCTCCCCACACCGGGATGTCGCTCTCGCCGAATCCAAAACCTTTCGAAGCCTCCCCGACAAATATTCCACCGCCCGGTCGCCCGATTCAAAACATCCCGGAAGTTTTCACACAGCCTCGCGATTTGTTAGACCACGTCTTTCTCATCTCTCAATCTTCCGAAATGAACTGCCAGCGGTCATCGAGCCGCACGATAGACCAGAGATTGAACGGCACATTGTCACGGCGACACTGAACAAATCCTGCGCTGCCGCCCGGATTCGGATGGGTCCAGAGACAAACAATACCGTCGTGCGAAAGCTCCGCGCTTCGAATGGTGAAAAGACCAGCACGTAGTGGCGTAGGGAGATGCTCTCCGGTGCGAACACGCTGGGCAACAGCGTCAAAAGCGTCACGCGACAGAGCATAAGTGACTCGCAGCGGCCAGTGGGTCACCGCAACCGAAATGATGACCGCAAGGCACATAACGGGGGCGGTGAGTGCGGGCGACGTGGCTCGCTGTGTGTGACGCCTGTAACCAATCAAGAGTGAACCGACGATGATGGTCGCTGCCGAAAGGACGATGGCAAGGAGCACCACACCGATCTGCTCGATGCCACCTGCTGAACCGAGAATGCCAGCGACCGCAAACAAACCGCACAGGCTGATCAGTGCTGCATCTATGTGGTGTCTTTTCATAGCGCGTGCGAGTGGTCTAGACCTTATAGCTTGTGAAAGAATTGGCGGGCGTCTGTTTGACTTCTAGCGTGGGTTGCCCCGTGGATGCGGGACCGATCCACCTGTATAGAAGTTCCGAAGAACTGTTCATTAAACAAGAAAGGAAACATACACCCATGAAATCTGCCGAAATATTCTTCACCTCGGTTGGGACGTCCATAAAGAAACCATCGCTGTTTCCCTCGTGCGCGAACTACCACGCCGCCTGCCTCCCGCTCTTCCACCACAACTACAATTTCCACCGGACCCACTCCGCCTTGAATTACCTCCCTCCCGGCTCCAGACTCCCCAAAACTGCGGACAACCTCTCGAGTTACAACAGTTAGCCGACATAGTCATGAGTAAACCAAATAAACCATCCACGGAGCAATCGACAATGCCGCTCCTAGACCGAGCGTGATGAGATACGCAAAGCGCAAACCCTTCGGCAAACCTCGGCGTGAAAACTGAAACGCCACAACGCCGACGACGAATGCACCAACGAAAAAGGGGCGGACCATCGCACTGTGCTGGGAAATCTGAATCAAGGTGGTGGCGCAACCCGAAGAATATGGAATCACCCGAAGCACGCGAACCCATGTGACGATGCCAAACGTCACGAAGGAAAGCAGGAGAATACCCGTGCTCCCAACCACTGCCTTCTGTGTGCTGCTCATATCAAAGCGAGCTCGACGTGGCCCAGACCTTATAGCTTGTGAAAGAATTGGCGGGCGTCTGTTTGACTTCTAGCGTGGGTTGCCCCGTGGATGCGGGACCGATCCACCTGTAT
>DATNDF010000339.1 GCA_035607015.1 Candidatus Angelobacter sp.
AAGCTGGGTGAGCACGTCGCCGCGCAACACGGCTTCTTTGCCGGAACGGACGCGCAGCGGTTGAGCGACCTGAACGCGATGCTGAATGATCCGCAGATCAAAGCAATCTTCGCCATCCGCGGCGGCTACGGTTCGCCGCGTCTGCTGCCCTTCGTCGATTATCGCGCCGTCCGGCGTCGGCCAAAGATTATTGTCGGCTTTAGCGACGTCACGGCGTTACAACTGGCCCTGCTCCGGCGGACGGGTCTGATCACATTTTCCGGCCCGCTTCCGGGAGTTGAATTCTGGCAAAAGCCCGACCCTTACACCGAGGAACATTTCTGGCGACTGCTCACTTCGACTCGCCGCGTTGGGCCGCTGCCGAATCCGCGCAACGAACCCTCGCATTCGCGGATTCCCGGTCGTGCCGAAGGTCGGCTGCTGGGCGGCAACCTGTCATTGCTCGTATCGAACCTCGGCACGCGTTTTAGCCCCGACTACCGTGGCACAATCCTCGTCCTGGAAGACGTCGGCGAACACTTTCATCGGATCGACCGGATGTTTACTCAATTACGCAACGCTGGAATTCTGGATCAGATCAACGGGCTTGTGCTTGGTCACTTCACGAACTGCAAGGCGAGCGACTCCGCAAAGCCGCACCTGAAGCTGAACGAAATAATCGAGGAGGTGTTGTCATGGTTGAACGTCCCGGTGGTCGAGGGATTTCAATACGGCCATGTCGCCCGGAAGCTTACCGTGCCCTTTGGACTCCGCGCGCGCCTGGACGCAGGTCGCGGGACCTTGACGGTGACGGAATCTGCAGTCGTGTGACCTGACCGACGACACCGCGACGCCCCGCGTCGAACGCTTGAGCTTGTTTCCTTTTGCAAAGTCGTCACACTTGCCACATCACCTATGCGCCGCACCATGTTTTCCCCGTTTTCAACAGGATTCGTTTTACTGTTTTGCTTCTGCTCGATCGCCGGCAGCGCCGCCCACCCGCCCAAGAAGATTGTCCTTATCGCCGGGCCGATCACCGGCCACCCGAAAGAGGCGCACGAATACGAGAAAAACGTCATCCTTCTGAAGCAACTGCTCGACACCTCACCCGATCTGCAAGGCAAGGTGCGTGTCGAGACGCATTTTCACGGCTGGCCCGCCAATCCTTCGACACTCGACGATGCCGATACCATTTTCCTTACCTCGGACGGCACGGATCGGGAGGAAAAGAACCACCCGCTCTATGTCGGAGATCATTTTCGGGTCATCGAGCGACAGATGAAACGCGGCTGCGGGCTTGTATTCTTTCATTGGAGCACGTTTGCTCCGATGCGCGTCCACGATCAGATCACCGAGTGGGTGGGCGGTCATTTCGATTACGAAACCGGCAGCGCGCCGAACCACTGGTACTCCGCCATTCAAACGTGGCGGGCTGAGTCGAAGCCGGGCACGCCTGACCATCCCATTCTGCGTGGCGTAAGGCCGTTCACCACCCAGGAAGAGTATTATTACCGCATTCGCTTTCGTGAAAATGACTCGCGGTTGAAGCCGATCATCGTCACGCGCCCACCGAAAGAGACCAATGACTTCACGGTGGGCTGGGCGGTCGAGCGTGCCGGTGGCGGGCGCGGATTCGGTTTCACCGGCGGACATTTTTACGCGAACTGGTGGAACCCGGATTTTCGGAAACTCATCCTCAACGCGATCGCGTGGACGGCGAAACTCGACGTGCCGGAGAACGGCGTGCGCTCGGAGCCGTTCGAGCGTTTCAAGACGCTCGTTCTCACCGGCCACAACCATCCGGCGCACGACTGGCGCGCGACGACCGCCGCGCTCATTCTCGCCCTCGAACAGGACCCTCGAGCCATCGTCCATGTCACGGAGGACATTGAAGACCTCGCGACCGACAAAATCAACGGGTACGACCTGCTCGCATTGAACTATTGCAATTGGGAACGGCCGGGCTTGAGTGAAGGGGCGCGGAAAAACTTCGTTCGTTACCTGCAAAACGGCGGCGGACTGGCCATCATCCATTTTGCCGACGGCGCGTGGCATCCTTCGTTGCCGAACACGAAGCCTGACGACGCCTGGCCGGAGTATTTCACAAAGATTTGCCGGCGCGCCTGGGAACACCGCCCGCCGAACGCCAGCGGGCACGACGCGTACGGGCCGTTTCGCGTCGAGGTCGCCGGTGTGAAGCATGCGATCATCGCCGGTTTGCAGCCGTTTGACACGGTGGACGAACTCTATTTTCACCAGGCAGGAGAGCTGACGATCGAACCGCTCGCGTACGCGATGTCGAAAACCACGAACCAACGCGAGCCAATGGCGTGGGCCTACGACTATGAAAAGGCACGTGTGTTTCAAACCGTGCTTGGTCACAGCGATGAAAGCATACGCCGCGCTGCCGCGCTGATCCGCCGCGGCTGTGTCTGGGCCGCTGGACGCGAAGAACTCACATTCGATCCGCCGTGGCAGTTGACCGAAGGCGCGCTGTTCCGGGAAGGCAGTCCGTGGACGTCGGAAGAATCACAAAAACGCAGCGCAAGCGACACCGCGCAGGCGGCGCGCGCGAGCCCCGGTGTGCCGCCAGTGCGGCTCGCCGCGGCCCGCGGCCCGCTGAGCACGACGCGCCCTGCCGACACCCGACCCGCTGGAACTCCTGCCATCGCCGGGCGCGAGCCCGGTACACAGGATGAGAAGGACTGGATTGATAATCGCTGGAGCCGGACGGACGTCGGACAGTTCCTCGTCTCCACGCTGCAGGTGCCGAACGGCACCGTCACAAAAGCGCTCTCGATTCGCGTCGGCGATCACGACGAGGCGACCGTTTGTTTTGACACCGCCAACCTGAACCTGCGCGCGGGCTGGACCGACGGTTTCCTGAAATTCGACGCCGCGCGATTCGGTTTGCTCCACGCGCCGAGGATCGAGGGCAAGGTGCAGTTCGCCGCACCCGATGGACCGGGCTGGACCGGCGCGACCGGACGATTCAGTGGTTTTTACGTTCACGGCAAGCGGATTGTGCTGGAATACAGGATTGGCGACGCGACGGTGAGGGAATCGCCCAAAGCCGAACCGGTCGCGGGTAGAACTGCATTTATTCGCACTATCGAAGTCGGACCACATGAAACGCCTTTTGAATTCAGATTCGGCCCGGTGAGGAACAACTCATCAATTCACGAAGAAGAAGATGCTCTGGATGGCAGGGGGGGGACTCCAATCCATCGCCTTCGCGCCCTGTCAACCAACGCGACGGAGACCTCGATCATTTACCTCCAGAGTCTGATAGCGAAAGACCTCAAGGCGGTGGGTGACAACAGCGTTTCTGTTTCACTCGATGCAAGCAAGAAGCCGACCCTCCTCTGGTGGGCGGTCTGGAATGGTCCAGCCGATCGCGTTTCCGACGCGGACCATTGGGCCAGGACGCACACCCCTCCCGATGAGTTGACCGATTTGATCAAACCGGCCGATGCTCGCTGGCTCCCCGCGCTCGAAACCACCGGCCACGTCGCGCCCGACTCCGGCCCACTGCCGATTGATACGCTCACAGTCCCCTACGACAATCCCTGGAACGCGCTCATGTTTCTTTCCGGCGTGGACTTCACCAGCGACGGCACAGCCTACGTCTGTTCGATTCACGGCGATGTCTGGAAGGTCACCGGTATTGACGACAAGCTGGGCAGGCTGACCTGGAAACGATTCGCCACGGGACTCTATCAGCCGCTTGGACTCAAGGTCGTCAACGATCGGATCTATGTGCTCGGTCGCGACCAGATCACGCGGTTGCGCGACGAAAATGGCGATGGCGAGGCGGATTTCTACGAAGACTTCTGCAGTCTCATTCAGACGTTCCCAGAATCACATCATTTCGTGACGGGTCTGGAAACCGACGTGCGCGGGAATTTTTATTATGTGGATCCGGTCGGCGTGCACCGCGTATCGCCGGACGGTCGCACGATGGAAACCATTTCGACGGGTTTCCGCAATCCGAACGGCATGGGCGTCAGTCCCGATGGTGGCATCGTCACCGTCGCGCCACAGCAGGGGGAATGGACGCCGTCGTCCGTGATCATCGAGGCGAAACGCGGCGGCTACTACGGCTACGGTGGTCCGAAAGTCACAACGGACCGTCCGCTTGGGTATGATCCGGTGCTCTGCTGGATTCCGCATAGCGTGGACAATTCGAGCGGGAGCCAGGTGTGGATTCCCGACGGTCATTGGGGAAGTCTCGGCGGACACTTTCTGCATTTCTCCTGGGGTCGTTGTATGATGATGCTCGTGCTGCGAGACGTGGTGGACGGCGCGCCCCAAGCCGCGACCGTCTCGTTGCCCGGACGCTTCCTCTCCGGCGCAATGCGTGGTGCGTTCAATCCGCGCGACGGGCATCTTTACGTGGTCGGCAGCATCGGCTGGCAAACCAGCGCGCTCAAGGACGGCAACCTCCAACGCGTTCGTTACACAGGCAAACCGCTCGACGTGCCGGTCGCGTGGCACGCGCAGAGCAACGGCCTGACGCTCACGTTCACCCAACCGCTTGACAAGGAAGCCGCGCAAGACACGGGCAGCTACGATGTCGAGCAATGGAACTATCGTTACGCCGCGCAATACGGTTCGAAAGATTGGTCTGTCGCCAACCCGGACAAAGAAGGTCACGACCAGGTTGCAGTCCGTTCCGCGAAGTTGCTCGCCGATGGTCGCACGGTGTTTTTGGAAATTCCGAATTTGAAACCGGTCATGCAGTTGCAGGTTCAATACAATCTGAACGCCAAGGAAGGCGCGTCTCTGCGCGGCAAAGTTTACGCGACAATCAATCGCCTCGGAAAAAAGCTCTGACCGGGCTCTCTGACAGGTGGGTGCGTGGCTATGGTCAGGCGTTTGGTCGAACTCGAAAAGTGTTAATGGCAAGCCGGGTGCTTTAGGAGGTCCGAGACTACTGGTCGTAAAATGTCGTCGGGTAAAGAGGGGTCAGCTTCGCGCAGTTCTCATCAGTAGTCCCAAAGCAAATATGGCAAAACACACATGTTTCAAGGTCGCGATATTTAGCGCGGTTGCATGGCTCTTTCTCAGCACTGCAATGGCAACGACCGTCATTCCGCCTACTTTTGAGGAAATGGCGGACCGGGCCGATCTGGTTTTTGTCGGAAAGGCGGTCGGCTCTCGCTCAGAATGGCGATCCGTTGGAGCGGATCGAGCCATATTCACACTGGTCGAATTTGAGACGGAGCAAGTCCTGAAAGGGAACGCTGGCAAGACAGTGACACTCCAGTTTCTCGGCGGCACGGTGGGAGCAACCACGCTTGATGTTGGTGAAGTTCCCAGGTTCAACGCCGGGGAACGAGTGTTCCTTTTCGTTGAAGGTAATGGAGTCCAGTTCTGCCCG
>DATNDF010000340.1 GCA_035607015.1 Candidatus Angelobacter sp.
CCAAAGGCCAAGGTCGGCCGAATAAATCACCGAGACATTGCCGATCGTCGGGAAATCATTGGGCCAGGGCGGGCCGTTCGTCGGATTGTCCACCACCACGGGCGCCGCGTTTGACTCAAAGTTGTTCCACAACGGCTGCCCGTTGGTGAGGCCGGCAAAGTAACGTGTTCCCGCTCCGCTCAAAAAACTGTTTGTCGGAACGATGGAAAGATAGATGTCCGTCGCGCGATACTCTCCCAGGCCGAACATGATCACGTTGGTTCCGTAGATGTGGGGTGAATCAATGATGAAGTGCCCCTGCATCATGCTTCGGGAATCCAGGTTTGAATCGAGCATCGAGATCGTGCGGTTCGTGGTGAACGTCTGGCCCGCTTCGTCGAAGCTCACCAGGACCGAGTAATCGCCCTGGTGCGAATTGTTGGTGTTGCTCGTGTCCGAACCGGTGTGGCAGATGAGGTAAATCCGGTCGTTGAGGCTGAATCCGGAGTTTGGCACGTCGTCCGGTCCCATTTTGATTCCCGATGGCTTGACGAAGAGGGGCGATCCGTCGCTGTTGGTGTAAAAATTGATGAGCAATCCCGCTTCGGGATCGGTGCTGGTGCTCCAGGCGATTGGATCCGCGGCGTGGTAATTCAGGTTGGTCGGGTCTTCGCTGATGGTATCGCCGAAGAGGAAGATGAGCTTGCCGTCGTGTTCGAACGAATAACCGAGGCCGTTCCCCAGAACGTGAAATCGCGTGACGGTCAGGCTGGTGGTCGGTGTGTTGGTCCCTCTCGCTGCATCGGCCCAGTCCTTGTCGCCGATGACCTGCTCCATCTTGACGGAGGAATTGGTGATCCAGGTCAGAGTCAGACCGTTCTGAGCGACGGCGCGAGCCGCTGCGATAAAGAAAATCGCACTGCAAAAAAACAGGTTCCGGAGGCGCACTCGCGCAGTTTAGCATGACACCGGCCGATGGCAACCGACGGTGAGCCGGCCAACTTCACGGCCCGGTTCCGCCGACATAAGGCGGTGGTGCGTTCAGGCGATTTGCCGGAGATCCCTGCCAGGTTCCGTGGTTGCCAATCCGCGACGGCGGGCTACGCTTCCCGTCCGGCATGAAGACTTCGTTCATTCGGACCGGGCTTGCCTGCATTCTGGGTTACGCGACGATCCTTTCAATACGCGCCGCCGTGCGAACAGAGAACTTCGACCGGGAGCCGCCAAATTGGGAGGGGATCAACAACCGGAACAAACATTTTGAACCGAAGACGGTCACACAGGATTTCGGTTACAGCGCAACAACAAGCCATGCCGGCGGACAGGCTGGTGAAATTGGTGGTCGGATCAACCCGGCTGGTGAGCCGGCCTATTACGGCTATCGTTTGCCCAAGCCGCTCGATCTCGATTCTCCGATGACGGCCGAAGGGCGCTTGTTCGTGCCGAGCGGCAGCGGCCATTGTCTGCTGGGCTTTTTCAACATGAACACACTCAATGAATGGCGCACGCCGAACACAATGGTTGCCCGTATCAACGGCCGCGGCGAGACGTTTCACTGTCATCTGGAATATTGCACCAGTCGCTGGCGCGCCTCCGCGGGTGTCATCGGCGAGATCGTCCAGGGCGAACGGATTTCGCCCGTCGAGATTCCATGCGGCAAGACATACAAGTGGAAGATGGCTTATGACCCGAGCGGCGCAGGCGGCAGGGGCCTGTTGACCTTCACAATAGACGGCAAAACCGCGCGTTGTGAAATCGAGCCATCCCAGCGGCGCAACGACGGACTCACTGTCACCCACTTCGGACTTCTGCCCGTCCTCAAGACGTGGGACGGCCCCGGCGAAGTCTGGCTCGACGACCTCACCATCAACGGCGTCGCTTTCGATTTCAGTGAAGACCCGAAATGGGACGCCTTCAACAACCACCGCACCTACGTGACGATGGACACGCGGCCAAAGTTCGATTTTGGCTGGAACCAGACCCACTACGCCGGCGGCAGAATGGCCGGCGAACTGGGTGGATTGATATTCCGCGGCGACTGCCGTGAACCGGCGCGCATGGGCTGTTATGGCGATCGGCTCGGAACGTTGACCCTCAAGAGAAAACTCGAGGCACGCGGGAAAGTTGCGGTCTTGCGCGCGATCAGCGACAGCACGGCGTCAATCGGCTTTTACCATTCGAAACACAGCATGCGGAGCAATCCATCGCAAAAACAGTCGGTCCCGATGGATTATCTCGGGATCAACATCGAGGGGCCGTCGGGCGAAGGGTTCTTTTTTTACCCGGTCTATCGCACGCACGGCGACGAAGGGACCGCGCTCGGATCAAACGGCGGAAAAGCGCCGCGCATTTATCCCGACCGAAAGGTCCACGATTGGTTTCTGCGCTACGACCCTGAGGGCGCGAACGGCAACGGCCGGATCACCGTCGGTCTCGACGATCAGACCTGCGCCCTCGACCTCGCGCCGGGGCACAAAGACATCGGCGCAACGTTCGACCGCTTCGGCATCTGCACACCCTGGATCGATGGCAACAGTGTCACGGTTTATTTCGACGACCTGACTTATACTTCCGCGGAGGACTGACTCCGGAATGCGCCGCATCGACATTGTTCGGTGCCCGAATGCGGAACCGTCGCGGAGTTTCGACGCTGCACAAGCCGGCAGATTGCTCAACACGAAGATCACGATGGACGCTGAGTCGGGAAGACCTGTTCCATTTGGACGATCCAACTCGGCACGTGCACGCGCTCAAAATCGTTTGCCACTGAAATCAGTTCAGGCAACATCAGTCCGATTCCATGCCCGCCCACAAAATTGTCTTCCTGTTTGACGTGGACAACACGCTGCTCGACAACGACCGCGTCACCGCGGACCTCCAGCTCCACCTCCAGCGCGAAGTCGGCCCCGAACGCGCGCAAACCTATTGGGCCATCTTCGAGCAGTTGCGCGCCGAACTCGGTTACGCTGATTACCTTGGCGCATTGCAACGCTACCGCATCGAGTATCCGCGCGACCCGCGCCTGCTCATCGTCTCCAGCTTCCTGGTAAACTATCCGTTCGCCAACCGCCTCTATCCAAACTCGCTCGACGTCATTGATCATGTCAAACAATGGGGACCGGCGGTCATCCTCTCGGACGGCGACGTCGTCTTCCAACCGCGCAAAGTGGAACGGTCCGGCCTGTTCGAAGCCGTGGACGGCAACGTGCTCATATACGTCCACAAGGAGCAGGAACTCGACGACGTGGAGCAGCGGTATCCGGCCGAGCACTACGTGATGGTGGACGACAAACTGCGCATTCTGGCGGCGATGAAGAAAATCTGGAGTGGACGGTTGACCACCGTCTTCCCGCGCCAGGGGCATTATGCGTTCGACCCGCAAGTCATCGCCACCTATCCGCCGGCGGACATCACCGTTGAGCGCATCGGAGAGCTGGTGAACTACGATTTACCCGCGCTGTTCGGCGCCGCCAAAGCCGTCCCTGCGAAATAATCAGAAAAGCAAGCACGCTCACGCGGATTCATAGTCGTTGACGCCACTCCCGGTCGTGTCGTGCGGCGTGCAAGACCGCGTAGATGACCACCGTGTCGCGAATCACCTGGAACACGATGCGATAAGGAAAGCGGCGTGGGTAAGCCCAGCGCACCTGCTTGCGACGATGTCGGATGCGGTAAAGTAACGGGTTGCGCGGCAACCGAGCCATCTTCTCGCGGACCGCGAGCAGAAACTCCCGGCCCAGCCCGGCCTGCTGTTTTTCATACCAGGCGTCGGCTTCCAACAGGTCGGTGTCCACCTCCGGGCGGACAACCAGATGGTAGTTCACTCACCCAGTCTCCGTTTGAGTCGGGCTTCAAACTCGTCCCAGGGGATGGCTGTTTCCGGATTTTTCTCGTGCGCTTCGATGCGGGCTTCGATCAACGCCTTCTCGCCGTCGGTCAACGGATCGTCCTCGTCGAGCCAGTCGTTGCCATCCAGTTCGGCCAGCTTAAGGCGAATCTCTTCCCGCTCGGCGGGGGTGAGCTTGGACAGTTCTGCGACGATCTCAGCTTTGCTCATGGCGGGAAAATAGCCCACTTACGCGGCAGTGTCAGCCCGAAATTCAGGGGGACAGTTAATGTGCTTCGGGAGCGTGGAATTTATTCCGCTTCAACGAGCGGTGTTCCGGGGCGCGCGAAAGAATTCTCCCTCTCCGCGCTGGGGAGAGTCCGACGCCACCCTCGCCCATCGGATGGGAGAGGGTCTGGGGGTGAGGGCTTCGGGTGAGGTGCATTTTTGACCGCTAATCTGCGCTGATGAACGCTGACGCCTGGTCGGTTAAAAATCAAAACTCGTCGAAGGGGCGGGGGCTTCGACGCCGTAGAGTTTTTCGGCTTCCCAATTCACGGCGAGTTCCAGCACGGCCTGATTAAACGGGCGCGCGGTTAAATGTCTTGGCCATGGCGTCGGGCGGACAATATCAAAACCAATCCCTTCCCTGTATGAACGACAGAAAATCATTGTTCGCCGGATGCTTCGCTAGACGGAATCGAGTCGTAAATCGCTTTCGACAAGACTCTGAATGCAGCATCGCCGAACTCCTTGTCATCCATGTAGCGGGTGACGATCTTGTCGTTGTCCGCCATGCGCTCGACCATCAGATTCTCGATGAGTTGACGCAGGCCGAGCTGGAACTTGTCGAATGGATTGGCACGCCGGAGTTTGACGACTTGCTCGTTGGTGGTGGCTTTCTCGCGGATCTGCTCAAAGAAGAACCGGTCCTCTTCCGTGAAGTTCGTGCCAAACCGTTCGTTGAGGACCTTGATGATTTCGGACAACGGGACTTTCTCTTCCTTGGCTTTGCCTGTGCCCACATCTGTCGGGCTTTTCACGCCCTCAGGCTCGCCCTCCCGAAGTTCAATCTCGCCGGAAGAAATGCGTTGCAAGCGGTAGTATTGAAGGCCCACTTCATCACTGATCTTCACACCCTCACTATCCCGATCGAGGGGTAGATGCGGCAGCAGGAAACGCCCGAAGCTGTAAAGCATCTCCAGTGCTGGGTCGCCGTAGGGCATTATTTGGCTCATGAACGAATAGATGTTCACGTAGCCGTTCAATTTCTCACGAAACTCGCTCCGCTTCGGCTCGTCCGTCATCGCCTTGAAACGGTCCACGGCTGGCTGGAGGTGCAGTTGCATTCCGGCATGGTCCTGCGCGCTCTGGCGGGCGACAGGCTTGTAGAATACCCGGGCAAACGCCTCGACCTCGCTCCAGTAATAGACCTGCGCCGCGTCCAGTTCGTGCTTCAGCGCATCCAGCTTTTGCGGGTCGGATGCTTCCTGCAAACTCGTCGCGTCGTAGTAGGGTTTGAAAGCGCGATAGATGTCCTCCGCCTCGTTGACAAAATCGAGAACAAACGGGTTTTCCTTGCCGGGAATTTTCCGGTTCAAACGCGACAATGTCTGAACCGCCTGCACGCCATCCAGCCGCTTGTCTACATACATGGCGCAGAGCAAGGGCTGGTCAAAGCCGGTCTGGTATTTATTGGCCACCAACAAAACCTCATAGTCCGATGAGGCAAATCGCGCCGGAAGCTGCTTTTCGCTGATCGGCTCGCCGCTCACGCAATCCGTGTTCATCCCCGGCTCGGTGTATTCGAGGCCGGTGTCAGGGTCTTTGACCGTGCCGCTGAATGCGACCAGCGGGCGAATATCCGTGTATTTGTTCTCGGCGATGTAACGCTCGAATGCCTGCATGTAGCGCACCGCATGGAGGCGCGAGGACGTAACCACCATCGCCTTGGCCTGACCGCCGAGATGCCCGCGCACCTTCTGGCGGAAATGTTCCACCATCACCTCGGTTTTCTGCTCGATGTTATGCGGGTGCAGGCTCATAAACTTGGCCACTGCCCGCGCCGCCTTTTTCTTCGGCAGGTTCGGATCATCCTCGATGGCCTTTACCAGCCGGTAATAGGTGGCGTAGGTGGTGTAGTTCTTCACCACGTCGAGAATAAATCCTTCCTCTATGGCCGACGAAGGCGCAGGTGCTGAAGGAACATGCTGCCATCAAGACCAAGGGCGAAAATATCATCCGCCACCGCCTTTCCCAGATCACCGGCGTCCCATTCTTTAACCTTTCAAAATTCACGATGGCGAAGCCGGTAGAAGGCAGCGGCCTCAACGGCCTACTCGACGACCCCAACCAGCTCGCGCCGAATCTCAACAGCTACATCAACGGCTTCTCGCCGAACGTTCGCGCTATAATGGAACGTTTTGGATTTGATGTGCAGATCGCGAAGATGGCCGAAAAAGACCTGCTCTACTTGGTCATCAAGGCGTTCATCGATCCGAAAATTGACCTGAGCTTTCCCGGTTTAAAGCCCGACGCGGCGAACATGCAGATGGGCTACGTCTTCGAGGAACTCATCCGGATCGGCGCAGAGCAATCGAATGAGGAGGCCGGGGAGCACTTCACACCGCGCGAGGTGATCAAGCTTATGGTCAATCTCCTTCTGTCGCCGGAGAAAGATCTGGCCCGCAGTCATGTCGTCAAAACCATCTATGATCCCGCCTGCGGCACAGGGGGCATGTTGTCTGTCGCCGAGAAATACATCCGCGACCTCAACGCCGACGCCCAGCCCAAGCTCTTCGGCCAAGACTGGAACGACGAGGCTTGGGCCGTCTGCAAATCCGATATGCTCATCAAGGGCGAGGATGCGGACGCCATCATCCTCGGCGACACGTTCACCAAGGACGGTTTCGACCGCGCCGCCGATGGCAAGAAATGGACCTTCGACTACATGCTCGCCAATCCCCCATTCGGCGTGGAATGGAAGCAGCAGCAGCGCTACATCGAACAGGAGCGCGACACCCTCGGCTTCAGCGGACGCTTCGGGGCGGGCACGCCCCGCGTGAATGACGGCGCGCTCCTCTTCCTCCAGCACATGCTGGCCAAGATGCGCGCCCCGCAGGACGGCGGCAGCCGCCTCGCCATCGTCTTCAACGGTTCGCCCCTCTTCACCGGCGACGCCGGCGGCGGCGAGAGCGAGATCCGCCGCTGGATCATTGAGAACGACTGGCTGGAGGCCGTGGTCGCCCTGCCTGACCAACTCTTCTACAACACCGG